>CABQCM010000011.1 GCA_902462665.1 uncultured Oscillospiraceae bacterium
GCAGGGAGGATGGCCATGCGGATTATTACCAAGGGCTTGATCGTGAGAGAACAGCATACCGGTGAGAATGACCGGATTATCACCGTGCTGACCCGGGACAAGGGCGTTGTGCGCGCTTTTGCCACCGGGGCCAGGCGGATTCAACATAAAAACAGCGTCGGCACCCAGCTGCTGTGTTATTCCGACTTGACCCTCTTTCGTGGAAAAGACAGCTACCGTGTGGATGAGGCTGTGCCCATCGAGGTGTTTTTTGCGCTGCGCGGCGATATTGTCAGGCTGTCGCTGGCGCAATATTTTTGTGAGCTTGCCCGATTTCTATGCCCGGAGGAAGCTGAGGCGCAGCAGCCCTTGCGGCTGCTATTGTGCGCGCTCAAATTTTTATGCGATGACGCGTATCCCATGGAGCAAATTAAAGCGGTGGTCGAGCTTCGGCTTATGGCCGAAAGCGGCTATCTGCCGGATTTGGTGGGCTGTGCTGTCTGCGGCGGATTTGAGGGAGAGCTTATGTTTCTCGATCGCGTGGGTGGGCGAATCTATTGTCCCCGTCATCGGGCACAGGCTCCGGACGCCGACTATCTTCTGTCTCTTCCGGCAGGTGTGCTTGCCGCCATGCGCCACATTGTGTACAGTGATTTTTCCCGGGTATTCCGCTTTACTTTACCAGAGGAGTCGATGCGAACGTTGAGCGAGGTGACCGAGCGGTATCTTTGTGCGCAGGCAGACCGCACGTTTGGTACGTTGTCCTTCTATCGTTCTCTGTGATTTTTTCAGAGAGCTTCGCAGCATCGGTTGAAAAGGAATGTGCCGTTTGCCGGCACACAAATGGGAAGAAGCGGCATAGAGCCCGCTGCCGATACCAGTCCGATGTTTTCGGAACACGAGAAAGAGCAGGTATGTTATCTATGAATCAAGAGAATATTGCATTTCGGCATGAGCGCACTCTGGAATTGCCGAAAATTTTAGAGCGTTTGAGCGGTTTGTGCAGCTGTGCCGACGCGGCCGAAGCGGCTTTGACGCTGCGCCCGGAGCATACGCTGCGCGGCGCGCAGCGGCTCATGGACGAGACGGTGGACGCTCATATGCTCATGGCGCGTTTTGGCGCTCCCTCGTTTGGAGGAATGCGCAATTGCCGGGGAAGCATTCACCGTGCGCAGGCGGGCAGCACGCTGAGCATGCGGGAGCTGTTGGACATTGCTGAGGTGCTTCGGATTATTCGCTCGCTGACCGAATGGCGCGCGCGCTGCGCCGGTATGGAAACGGCGCTTGACGAGCGGTTTGAATGCTTATCTCCCAACAAATACCTGGAGGAGCGCATTACGACCGCCATCGTCAGCGAGGAGGAAATGAGCGATCACGCCTCTGTGGCCCTTGCCGATATCCGGCGCAAAAAACGTTCGGCTTCCGGCCGGGTGCGCGAGCAGCTCGATAAAATGATTCGCTCCAGTGCTTATCAGAAATATTTGCAGGAGTCCATTGTCACCATCCGCGCCGGGCGGTTTGTGGTGCCGGTGCGCGCCGAATGTCGGGGCGAGGTGCCCGGCTTGGTACACGACACCTCCGCGTCGGGCAGCACCCTGTTTGTCGAGCCGATGGGCGTGGTGGAGGCCAACAATGAAATTCGCATGCTCGAATCCAAGGAACAGGCGGAAATCGAGCGCATCTTGACCGAGCTGTCGGTGGAAACCGGCGGCTTTGCCGACGGGATTTTGCAGAGTTACAGCCTGTGTGTGGAGTTAAATGTAATCTTTGCCAAAGCCAAGCTTGCCTACGAGATGAAAGCGTCCGCTCCCATGCTCAACGAGGCGGGGCGGGTGGTGCTGCGCCGGGCGCGGCATCCGCTGCTCGACCCTGCAAAGGCAGTGGCCAACGACATTCTACTGGGCGTGGATTTTGACACCCTGGTGATCACCGGCCCGAATACCGGCGGCAAAACGGTGGCTCTCAAAACCCTCGGGCTGTTGACGGTCATGGCCATGTGCGGCCTGATGATTCCAGCGGGAGATCGAAGCGAGGTGGCTGTTTTCTCGCATGTTTTAGCCGACATTGGCGATGAGCAGAGCATCGAGCAGTCCCTGTCTACCTTTTCGGCGCATATGACCAATCTCATTGGTATTTTTGAGGTGGCGGACGACCGCAGCCTGGTGTTGCTGGACGAGCTGGGCGCGGGCACCGACCCGGTGGAGGGAGCGGCTCTGGCGGCCGCCGTGCTCGAAAGCCTGCGCAGTCGGGGAGCTAGGTTGGCGGCTACCACCCATTACGCCGAGCTCAAGGCCTACGCACTCGAAACACCCGGTGTGGAAAACGGTTCGTGTGAATTCGACGTGTCCACACTGCGCCCCACCTACCGTCTGCTCATTGGGATGCCCGGGCGCAGCAACGCCTTTGCCATTCTCGAGAGGTTGGGAATGGAAGCATCGGTGATACAGCGGGCAAAAGAGCTGGTTTCCAGCGACAACGCCCGGTTTGAGCAGGTGGTTGATCAATTACAGCTCGCCCGCCAGGAATTGGAGGAGCAGCGCGAGAAAGCAGCCGTGCTGCGTGCTCAGGCTGAGCAGGCCATTGGGCAAGCTGAAAAACGGCTCCGGCAGGTGGAGGCTGAGCGGGAAAAGGAACTGCAAAAGGCCCGTGAGCAGGCCAAACATTTGGTGGAGCGGGCCAGAGAGCAATCTGACCGGATGCTGGGCGAAATGGAAGAAACCAAAAAGTCTTTGACCGGTCAAAATGCGGCCGAAATGCTTCGCCGCGCACGGGCGCAGGCCAAGGCGGGCATGAAGTCGTTGGAGGATACGGCCGACCCGGTCAGCGAGCGCATGGACGCGGGATATACTCTGCCTCGTCCTTTGCGCGTGGGCGACCGGGTGCTGCTGAGCGATATTGATAAAAAGGGGACGGTGCTTTCGGTTCCCGATCAAAACGGCAACGTTATGGTGCAGGCTGGAATCATTAAAACCCGGGTTAAGGTGGAAACGCTTCGCCTGCTGGAGCAGGAAAAGGAGAGCCGCCCTGCGGCGCCGGCCGTCCGGCGAGGGGTGGAATCGCGGGCCGTGCGTAAAACTGCTACCGAGTTAGATCTTCGGGGCAAGGCGGCCGACGAGGCGTTGATGGAGCTTGACAGCTTTCTCGACCAGGCCATTATGGGCGGGATGGAGACGGTCACCATCATTCACGGCAAAGGGACCGGCGTGCTGCGCAGCGCTGTGCGCCAGCATTGCCGTCGCCATCCGAGTGTGCGTACCTTCCGCCCCGGTGTTTACGGGGAAGGGGAGGACGGCGTAACCGTGGCCGAACTAAAATAAGGCGCCACAGTAAAATTCGTTTTAGAAGGCCAGGAGCAATCGGTTGCCCCTGTTTTTCACTGCGCTTTTAGCGCAAATCTATGTTGGATGGGGATCGTCCATGAGCCAGTGTTTGCAGCGTCAACGCATTGTAAAATATTTGCAGGAGCAATACGAAACTCAGCCGGAAACTCTTTGGCCCCGGTATCCGAACCATTCGGTGTTCCGGCATCCTGCCAGTAGAAAATGGTACGCCATTGCAATGAATATCCCCCAAAACAAATTGGGAATGGAGGGCGAACGGTCCGTTGACATTTTAAACGTGAAATGCAGCCCGATGATGCTTGGGTCACTACTCTGTGAAAAGGGCTTTTTCCCGGCCTATCACATGAACAAAAAATCATGGATTTCCATTTTGCTGGATGAATCGGTTGCAGATGAAACAATATTTTTCTTATTGGAGATGAGCTATGATTCCACCGCTCTCAAACGAAAAACATAGTCTAGAATTGACAAGGAGGCTGCCCAAGCCGGGCGGCCTCCTTATTTGATACTGCATATCTATCCCTGCCCGGTCAAGGCAGTAATCATCCATAACAGCGCAAAAATAACCGGCTGATGGGCAATATACACAATCAACGCGTGCCGCCCGAGAAAGGCTAAGGGGCGCACATGGAGAGAATAGAAAAAGCGCGGGCAATGTTGTTTTTCGGCGGCAACGCCCAAAAAGCTACCGCCTAAGAACAAAAATATCCAGGGCAGCAGGGGAAAATAATCGGCCGAATAAAAATGGGGAGAATACATGCCCAATGCTGCAAACCAGTCGGTTTGATAAAAAAACGCGGGCATGTTCCACGAAAACAGGCCTGGCAGACCGATTGAACCCTCCGAAATGGGATAGAATAAAAGAAAGAGCACGGCACAGACAACTCCGCCGATGACGGGAGGAATTTGGTCAAGCAAAGGCTTGAGCAGCGCAAACGACAGCATGCAAAGGCTTAGCAGATGCAGGATGCCAAACCAGATGACCGTGCCAGGCATTCCCAACTGTTCCAGCAATAATGTCGCGCCGGTGAGAGCGGCGGCGATGCCGAAAAGGATACCACCGCGTTTGGCGTTGGAGCGAGAGAGACGGCAAGAAAAGCCAGACAGAAGAATAAAAAGCCCGGCAAAATAAATCTCCGCTGGCATAAAGAAATCGAGCAACAGAGAACCAGCCGCCATACCAAAGCTTTCCGACATGGTATAAAAAGCGTGGAAAAAAACCATGCAGAGCACGGCGAACCCCCGCACCTCGTCGAGCAGGTGCAGGCGGGGAGATTTGGGCGGCAGAGTAGTCTGGGGCATGAAATCAGCTCCTGTTTATAAAATCATCGTTGGCTTGCGTTCGAGCATACGCAGGGCGGCTGTCTGAAAACCACGGCCTGTGTCGAACCGGAGATAAGAGACAACCGCACCAAACACCGCTCGCTCCGGATTCCCACTGGTGGCCGCTGTAGTTCACAGAAGCTTTCGCGGGCAAAAACCATCTTAAAGAAAGGAATAGCGATAAAAAGTCAAGGAGGAAAATAGACCAAAATCACGATAATTTCAAGGTGCACAAATAGCGAATGACTCCGGGATATTTTTACCTAACGAAACGATATCGAATCCATAGCTACGGTAAAAGCCAACGGCATCATCGTCGGTCTCTGCGCTAACCATATCGCATTTAAGACTGTTGGCAGCAAAAGAAATGAGTTTTGATCCGACGCCCTGGCCCCGAAAGGCTGGGTCTACAGCAATACTCACAATTTCAAATGTAGACGCTGTGAGGCGCTTAAGAACGACCACGCCAATAATGCAACTGTTGTCAACACAAGAAAAGGCGTAAATATTTGGATCGGATTCATAGATATCCGCAAGCCCCTTTAACTGCTCCTCTGTAGGCATGTATTGACTATGGGACAGTACGTCCAGAACATGCCGGTCATGCAAATTGTCCTTAATGTCAATTATTCTCATACAGCGGCCTCTTTCACTTTTTTAGGTGGCGTTGGCTCATATGATCTGTTGTCTCTGAGGATAACGAAAGTGATGTTCGTGGTTGCACTTGGCAATATGGATTCCACACAACAAGTGTCCTTGCCAAAAACACCGTAAATCTATGATACGAGGAGTTTTGACCATTGAGACAGATTTTGCTGGTCGTGGATTATCAACATGATTTTGTCGACGGCGCTCTCGGCTTTGCAGGAGCAGAGCTGTTGGATGAGCGCATAGCCGCTTTTATCCAACGGTTTCATGCACAAGGAGATGAGGTGATTTTCACTCTCGACACCCATCAAAAGGGCTACGAACGTTCCCGGGAGGGGCGCTTTTTACCCACAATGCACTGCATGCGCCAAAGTGACGGCTGGAAGCTCTATGGTAAAACGGCCGAAGCGATACGACCAAACGATTTGTGCTTTGAAAAAAATTCTTACGGCTCTCCCGAGCTGTTTGATTATCTTCGCCGCTCCCGAGCCGACCGCATTGTGGTTGTCGGGCTGGTGAGCAACATTTGCGTGCTGGCCAACGCCATATTGGCCATGACCGCCCAGCCCGAAACCGAAATTGTGGTGTATGCTGATATGGTGGCAAGCTCGGATCCCCTTCTTCATGAACAGACCTTGTCTGTCATGCGAGGGCTGAACATCACGGTCGCTCCATCCGGCGGCGAGCCGCTCCCATCTAGCATCTAAGTGGGATTTTTACTCGGACAACCGCAATGCCGGCCGAGCGATACACTTAAGGCAACACCGCACAATTCACGGCAGACGCCTTGACGGCACACTTGCTTGCCTCTTTTCCGTCATACTTCGCAAAAACTCTTGTCAATAGGCAACGATTACCTGCGACTTTTTGTATCGTCTGACGAAACATCGAACGGCGCAATTGCACCGTCAGATTTATTCGGTATTGCCTTAAAACAGGCTGAGTTGCTTTCCCTCCCAGCCGCGGCGCGAATGGACCGGCCCGCGTTCGGCGGCGTCGGACGGAATATCGGCCAAAAAGGGCGAAGGCTCGGGGGAGGTCAACACAATCAACTGATCCCGCGCACGCGTCATGCCAACGTAAAAGAGGCGGCGTTCCTCTTCTTCATCACAGGGGTGGGAAGGGGATTCGAGCGGGATTTGCCCTTTGTGCGCCCCGCAAAGGAAAACCACGGGAAATTCCAGTCCCTTGGAGCCGTGCAGGGTCATCAGACGGACTGCGCCAGCCGCATAGGCTTCCGGCGAGGAGGCGCGGGTGAAATCCCCTTCCTGGCCCAGTGCCAGAGTTTGCACAAAAGCTTTCTGATTGGGAGCAAAAGCAGCGGCGCTGCGAAAACGGGCGACCGGCTCGCTTTCCAGGGATAAATCCCGGATCAGTTCCTCCACTAGCCGCAGCGGCGATTCCTCGTTTGTGCGGGGAAGATATCGCTGCCAAAGGTCGAAAAAGGGGAGCAACGGCCCTACGTCGCGGTATTCGGATACCAGAGCGTCCAACCGTTCTTCGACCGATCGCGCGAGTGGAAGGGAGAGCCAGTGTGCTTTGACTCCCTCTACCAGATCGGCAGGGCAGCCAAATAGCTGCTCCAGACAGCCGGTTAGCGCCAACGAGTCGTCGGGATTGCAGAGCAGCCGCAATAGGGCGGCCAGTCCTTGCACGGCCGGATCAGCCAAATAATCCTCTTTGCCGGTGACAAGATAGGGAATTCCCTCGGTTCGCAGGCATTTTTCCAAAATTTCAGCCTGACGGTGCGTGCGATAGAGCACCGCAATATCCGAAAATCCCCCCACCAGCGGCGTCTCCGCTCCATCGGCGGGGACACGGCGACGTCCACGCCGGGATCTGCCCTGCGTCATGGCTTGGGCGGCGAGCATATCCACCCCGCCCACCAGTCGACCAATCTCTTTGGCGACAAAGATGCCTTCGGACAAAGGCGTTTCAGCCGTCAAAACCCGTACCGCTGTCCCGTGATCGCGTTGTGGAGTCAACCGACGCTGTTCACCGGGATTGCGTGAAATTACTGGCAGGGCACAGCGCAGAATTTCGGGGGTGGAACGGTAGTTGTGCTCCAGCCGAATCACCCGGCAATCGGGGTACTCTGAGGCCAAACGGTCAAAGCATTCTGCATTGGAGCCGCGAAAGCCATAAATCGACTGATCAGGGTCGCCAATGACAAACAGACGGTCGGCTTCGCCGCGAAAAGTCTGCAAAAGCCGATATTGAACCGAGTTAATATCCTGAAATTCATCCACCAAAAGGCAGTGAAATGCCTTAACCCATCGAGTAGGATGCTTTCCCTCCTCCCACCGCTGTGCGGCTTCAAGAAGCAGGTCGTCAAAATCGAGCGCGCCCAACGCGGAAACCGCCGCGCAATAGTCGTCAAACATCTCTCTTGTCAGTGCGGTGCTTTCCAACGGAAACCCACATTTTACCCGGGAGATGTCCTGCAAAAAAGCCCCGGGCCGGCCTGGGAGCCCATAATCCTTCTGAATCTGCAGGGCAATTCGCTGTGCGTCAGACTCACAGAGTAACACCGGCTTGTTCCCCATATCCTCCAGCAGCCGCAGACAGATGGAGTGAAAGGTACCAATGGTCATCGCCGATGCGGCGCGTTTTCCAAGCCGGGTTTTGAGCCGCTCGCGCATTTCCGCCGCCGCTTGATTGGTGAAGGTCACCGCCGTGATTTCCCCTGGCGCGGTTCCCATTTGCTCGACCAGAGCGGCGATGCGTTCCACCAGCGTTTTGGTCTTGCCGGTGCCCGGGCCGGCCACAACCGATACGACCGGCTCGGTGGCTTCCACTGCCTCACGCTGTCGTTCGTTTAACTCGCCGCCCGGGCGGGAGGATACGCACGGCGCAGAGGGAGCCGGTTCCGTCGCCGTTTCATCCGACGAAGGACGCAATGCTTTTTTGGAAGGATTTCTTTTTGCTGCGGTTGGCACAGCGCCCAGCAGGCTGACCTGTCCGTTCAGGTGTTCGATCTCGTCGCTTGAGAGCAGATGGATTACTCCGTATTCCCCGTCGTATCCAGCGATTCGTTCCACCTGGCCGGCGCGAAGACGGCGAATTCCTTCGGCCACGCATGGTCCGGCCGCTTTCTCGATGTCCTCGATGGGAATTTCGCGCAGAATGCCGAATTCGGTGCCGAGAGTGCGGAGCATTTCCTCGTACTGCGCCAATGTCTTCTTGCTGGTGGGGGATTTCCCGGTCGAGGCGGCGATGACCTCCGGCAGGGGAACGAGACTTTCAAAAGGCAGCGCGTTGGCTGGTCGTGTACCCTGTGGCCGGTCGGCCAGCTCCTCCACCCGGTGCTCTACGCCAATAGTGATTTTTCGTCCGCAGACCGGGCACTTGCCCTGTAATTGTTGCGTTTGGGCCGGGGTGAGACGCACGCCGCAGTTGCGGTGTCCGTCAAGGTGGTATTTTCCCTCCTCCGGAAAAAATTCAATGGTTCCCGCGAACCCGGCGTTTTGTCCACCGGCGATGGCCGCCGATAAGGCGGCAAAGGATGGCTCAATATCGAGTAAATTGGCTTCCCGTCCTAACTTCTGCGGAGAGTGCGCGTCCGAATTGGATACCAGAGTGAGCCGGTCAAGAGCTGATACCCGCCAGTTCATAGGCGGGTCGGAGGATAACCCGGTTTCGACCGCGTGAATATAAGGGGTCAAGTCCTCGAAGCATTCCTCGATGGTATCAAAGCCTGAAAACGCGCCGAACAGGGAAAAATGAGGTGTCCAGATGTGAGCGGGGATAAAAACGGCCTGCGGACAGGCTTCCAGCGTGATTTCCAGCAAATCGCGGCTGTCCAGCCCCAAAATGGGTCGCCCATCCGAGTGAATGTTGCCAATGGCCTCTAAGCGGCGTGAAAGGGCCTCCGCTTCGTCCAACCCAGGCATCAAAATTACGTTGTGTACCTTACGTACACGGCCGTTTTTCTTGTAAATCGAGCTGATTTCAGCCGACAGCACAAACCGCGGCGCTGTGCCGCCGGGCTGCTTCACCCGGCAGTCTTCCCGCAGAACATACAGCCCGTCCTCCACCGGAGAAAGCTTGTCCCGTAGCTCCTGCCGCCAGGCGGGATGAGTAAAATCACCCGTTCCCACCAGACTGATTCCTTTGCGAGCCGCCCAGAAGTCGAGCTGCTCGGGCGTACAGTCCCGGCTGGTGGCGCGGGAGTAGTGAGAATGGATATGCAAATCGGCTATGAGCATGGCAATCCCTCCGCATCGTTTCCAATGATTCCATTATAATGGCCGATGCGAAGGATTGCAAGTAAATGCAATCCGTTTCCGAAAATTCATGGAGCTGTGTTTATTCTGTTTCGTCTAATTTACAATGTAATAAATGCTGGCGTTCGTATTCGTGTTTTAAAATGCTGATGAGATATACGTCGGACCGCCGGCCATCGGGCAATGGCAAGTGATTGCGTAAAAAACCGTCGTAAGAGTATCCGGCGGCAAGATACACAGAAGCGTATTCGGGCGAATCCTCCGCCACCAAAGTACATACCTTATCCGCGCCCATTTCGGCAATGGCGATTCCCGTAATCCATTGTAGGGCGGGGACCAACTCGTTTTTTTCTTCCTCGTGGACAGTGACACAAGTCAGTGTGACGGTCTGGTTCCATGGGTCGTGATCATACAATGCCGCTGCGGCAAAGGGATTCCCAGCTGTGTCTATCATGCAAAAGGCGCGAATGCTGTCCGGGGCATTGTGATAACGCTGGCGAAAGCTGCAGGATCGGCTGTATTTCGTCAGCACGGAGCCAAACATGGCATGCTCCTGTTTGGAATGCACCTCGATGCAAAAGTCCGGTTGGATCCGATTCTGGGCCATATGGTTAGCTCCTTTCCACATACCAGCCGTTGAGGCGGCATAGTTTGTTGTAAGTGTCAAGCTCCTGCTCTTTCAGAAGCCGGAGATGGCGCTGTAACGACAGCATTTCTTTTTCAATACGATATCCTTTTTGTAATTCTGCTTTCATACGTATGGAGATACACCGCAGAGCCGTGTCGCAAATTTCATTCATTTCCTGGTCTAGCGTGTCGGAATACCGAATTAACCCCTTCTTTGAAAAATGCCAGCATTGTTGTCTGATGTGCTCCTTGTGTTCGTATAGCGTGTACCAACTATTTTGGTTGATATAGGCTTTTCCTTCACTGCACAGTTCAAAAAAATACTCAAACAGGTCGTAAATCCGCATTCCCCAATAGCAGGGATCAAAGCCATAATTAATCATTTGTTCCCGATGGGCCGGATTGATGCCGCCCAGATAATCCATCAGCCGCCAGCTAAAGCAATCCAGCACGGATTCGTTGTGGAGGTTGTTCAACCGATAGGTTGTAATGAATTGATTGACACCGTCGGAAGGGGAGGTATTGAGATGTCCTTGATTTATCTCTTCAAAACTGGCTTGAATATCCCGCAAGTGTCCATCCACATAAGTGCGAATGTCGAATAAGCCGGTTGTATCATCAAAACCAAATATCATAAAATCGTGAAAAAAGTCGTTTTTCATATGCAAAGCCGTAAGGTGTTTTGTGTTGCAAAAGGTGCGAATATAATATCCGTTTTTGAGCAGCATTCGATAAAATTGCGCGATATCTTCCCCCAGATGAAAAGAAGTATACGGGATTTGTATGCTGTCCAACGGCGCGAAAAGTCCGTCGTTCAAAGCGGAATATAGCTTGATTTGCATTTCGTTCGACGGTGGGGCAATGAGCGCGTACAACTGGGTGAATTCATTATAAAACCAGTCCTCGTATTGTTGAGGCTGTGTAAATATAATGGATAGCGGCAATGCAAAAAACTGATTGGCCACCATGGGGGGCTTTTCGCAAAGCGGTAGTCTGATTTTCATCCTTTCTTCCTCGTTCTTTGTTTTATTTTTAGGCTGTCGAATTCATGTTATCCATGCGAAAGCGCTATGTCCAGGCGTGAAAATTCAGTTTATTCACCTTTACCGTTCCACAAAAGCTCCATAAGCGAAAGATGGAGATAGGCTCCATCCGTTTGTTTGGTATGATGCAAAAAGCTCACGTCCGACCCTCTTTGCCGCCAGCAATGGGAGAATCGGTGCTTTTTTGTTTTAGTTTTTCCGTGCTGGAATTTTTCGGCGTAGGCTCTCCAGACGGCTGAGCGCCTCGTTCAATGTTTCATCTTTCTTTGCAAAATGCAGACGAATTAGATGATTGACCGGCTCGCGGAAAAAGCTCGAGCCGGGGACCGCGCCGACGCCGACGTCTCTTGCCAGAGCCTCGCAAAACTCGAGGTCAGATTCAAAGCCGAATTCCGAAATATCCAACAGGATGTAGTACGCTCCCTGCGGTACGGTGTGCGGGATGCCTAGATCATCCAGCCCTTTTAAGAACAGAT
>CABQCM010000012.1 GCA_902462665.1 uncultured Oscillospiraceae bacterium
GCCCGTACCACCTATGACAACATCCTGCGTCTGGCCGACGACCCGGACGTCAAGGATGCCATCAAGTTTCTCCGTCAGCGCGAAGTGGTACACTTTCAGCGGTTCGGCGAGGGCCTGCGGCTTGCGCAAGATCGCCTGAACGCGAAAAACTTCTATGCCTTTAACCCTGCGTTTGACAAATAACTTTTTATTTTTAGCGCCAAGCGTCCCCGATGCCATGCCATATGGGGGACGCTTGTTCCGTTTTCAGCGGTATTCCAACGATTCCTTTGGTTTGTTCGTCCGGCTCAAAAACGGTTCGGCGGAGCCGGCGCTGCGGAGCCGGGCTTGCTCGGGGTCGGAGAGGGCAAGCAGATTATCGGTGTTGGGCCGGCGAAACGCCTTGCGATAAGCGGCGGGCGGAAGACCAACCATTTTTTTGAAAACATTCATAAAGTAGAAGGGGTCGTGAAAGCCGACCTGGGAAGCGATTTCTTTGATGGGCAGGGTTTGAATCTGCAACAGGCTCATTGCCTTGCGAATGCGCAAAACGGCAATATATTCGCGCACCGAACAGCCCTCATGACGGCGGAACAACTGACCGAAGTAGTCTCGATTCAGGCCCAGCAGACGAGAAAGGCAGTCCACCGACAATTCCTCGGCAAGGTGTTCGGAGATGTATTCTTTGGCTGCCTCCACCCGGCGGCTAAAGCTCAAATTGGCCGCCGAGCGGGCAACCTCGCTGATAATGAGAAAAAATACCTCCTGCATAGCGGCGTGATTGGGATCCGGTTGGACGTTCCAGGCATGGAAGGCGTGAAGAAAAAACAGCATTTGCTCCATATTGCGCAGACAGGTGACTCGCGGCAGAGCGAGGCGTTCTCGATACAGATAAAAATTCATAACCGCTACCCGGCAGCCGGTGGGCAGGGAGATGCGCCTCTCGGTTCCCGCAGCAAGATAAAGACAGCGCCCAGCTTCCACCGAAATGGTTTCGGAGTCACACTGGCATTGTATCGTCCCTTCGAGTACAAACAACAGCTCGTGAAAGGGAATCGGCCCTGGATGAATCAGTTCGGCGTCAAATGTCATAAAGTGAAACCGGAAGTGATAGAGATAAGGATCCATTAAAAATTGTTTCAAGCTGGATTCACCTCGGATAATTCTATATTTTAATCGAAAAATTCTATTGCTTTTTCGGCGGCCGATTACTAGAATAACTATAAGAACAGCATAACATATTCAAAGTAAATTGGCAATTTATTTTGAATCGAGAAACGGATTAAATTGATGGAAAGGAAAGGGTAATACTATGAAAAAAACAGGTTTGTTGCGTGCCTTGGCGTTTTTGGTGGCACTGCTGATGAGCGTGGGTTGGATGCCAGTGGCTGCGGAGGAAGAGTTCGTTCCTGTGGAACTGCAAGCCTGGAGGGGAGATGCCCTGCAGCAGTCGGCGGCACAGACTGGGACCCTCAATGCGGCCGGAAACCGTATTTTTACCACTTATGAGGAGCTGATTGGTGTATGCCAGCAGCAGGGAGTGCCTCAGAATGTGATGATTCACAGCATGTATATGCCGGTCAAATATCATATGGAAGACAGCCTGTCGCTGACGGTTCGTCTGTATGCGGGCGAGGAAGTAACCGGCACCATTTGCTGGGCCGATATGATTTATGACGCTGTCGGCAGCGGGGATACCTATGATTTTAAATTGGAGATTGACGCCGAAACCTATCAGGCGGCTCCCGTCGTCACGGACGATTTGTACGGCTATGCGTATCGTGAATTTACCATGGAGGTCAATCTGGACGACCCAATTTATGATATGGATGAAAAATCATTTCAAGTTCGTTTCTATAATTTTGGCGTTACGGATATTACGCTGTACAGCATGGAGGTTTACAACGAAACAGCTGGGGAAGTAATTTTCATAGCCAATCCATATGCGCTGTATAAGGCGGAACATATCACGCCGGTTGACAAGGTGACCATTCCCGCCGGAAACAATTCTGGTATTGTGACTTACTCGGGAACAGAGTGTTTTCCCCAACGTCCGCAGGCCAATGCGGAGCCGTATTGCAAATTTAATGCCGATGGAATGGGAAATAAGGCGCTGTTGTTGGAAACGGGGCGGACATTGACTGCGGGCACGTATGAATTCGTTGTGGATTTCGCTACCTGCTATACCTTAGTCAAAGGAGACCGGGCTATTTTTGAACTGGTTCGTCGCGAGGGAGAAACCGAAACGACAGTGTGGAGCCATATCTATACCCACGAGGAGGCTGCGCAGCGGCTGGGATCGGTGGATTATGTGGATACCGAGGGAATGTACGATCGGTATGTCATCTCGGTGGAAGTGCCTGCTGGGCAGATGCCAGAGCAGTATGCTTTGAGGATTTATGCTACCAACTACAGCGATCTGTACGTGCGCGGCGTGACGCTCAACGAGTTGGTCCCCGCTTCTTTGGCGGCAGTGCGGGCGGTGGAAAACCAAATCAACGCCCTGCCTGCTGCGGATGCTCTGACGCTGGACGACGCACCGGCGGTGGAAGCTGCGCGCTCGGCGCTGGAGGATTTAACGGCGCAGCAGCGCGAGCAGGTGAACGCCGAGGTAGTACAAAAGCTGGAAGAGGCACAGACGGCAATTGCTGCGCTTCGACAGGCCTATGAAGCCAAGCGGGCGGACGACGCAAAACGAGTGATCGACGCGATTGACGCGATTGGCCCGTTGGATGAAAGCAACTATATGACCAAGAAAGAACAGATTGACACGGCACAGTCTGCGTTGGAGGAGTACGACGCATTGTATCGCGACGACGCACAGGCGGCTTCTCTCATTACCAATCGTCAGGCGCTGAGCGATGCGCAGGCAGCCTGGGAGAAGTTGTCGACTGCGATTGCTTACGGCGATGTTGATTTGAGCGGAAGCATTGATGCGAGCGACGCGCTGATGGCGCTGCAGCACAGCGTTTCTATTCTGACGCTGGATGAATCGCAATACCGGCGGGCAAACGTAGACGGCAATGAAAACGTGGATGCGTCCGATGCGCTTTTGATTTTGCAGCATTCGGTCAAACTGATTGATCGTTTCCCGGTTGAGAAATAAAAGACTGCCGTAACAGCCCGGAACTTTCGTTGGACGAAGAGAGCCAGACGCCGAAGTGCAATCGGCGCCTGGCTTTTTATTCTTGATTTTATGAAATCAAATTTTTGGTATCAAGAGCATTTTGGCGCGGTTTTCGGTTCCCCTTTGCGGGTAAAATCCGGCACAATGTCTACCAAGACTTGACGGTTGGCCGGTAGGATGATACAATATTCGCAAAGTTTGCTTGGACAACGCAATTCGGCTGTAATAGGCTTAGGCAGAGAAATACCGTAAAGCAAAGAGTGGAAAAATACTGCCGTGTAAATTGAGCAAGGCGTTCGGCGGCGGTAAGCGAAAAAACAACGGGCGCCGCCCGTTGAATGGGAAAGGAATCGAATATGCTTCAAACAATCAAAGTGGGACTGGTGGTGTCCGACGAGGGGGAGTTTGCCCCCATTACCGAGTACTTGCCTCAGGGAGGGACGCGGGAATGCAGCGACTGGCGCGGCTATCGCAGTGTGCTGCTCTCCGCACAGGAAGGTCCGGTTCGGTTTGAAATGCGCGTGGTGCTCTGCGGCATTGGATTGAGCAATGCGGCGGCCGCGACTGCGTTTCTGATTGCCGACGGAGCCGATTTTATCTGCAACGAAGGGCTGTCCGGCGCATTGCAGGGGCTGTCGCGCGGAGAACTGGTGGTGGGCAGCGGGTTTGTCCAGCATGATTTTGACGCCACCGCCCTTGGGTATGAGCGTGGACAGGTTTGCGGTCAGGCGACGGTGATGCCGGTGTTTGGCGAGCTTACCGCTGGTTTTTGTTCGATGCATCCTGAGTTAAAAACCGGCATTTTGGCCAGCGGGGACGCCTTTATCTGCTCCAAGGAGAAAAAACAAGAGTTGTGCGAGCGTTATGGTGCGCTGGCTTGCGATATGGAGTCCTCTGCTATCGCGCTCACCTGTCTGCGCAGCCAGATTCCTTTTTTAGTCGTGCGCCAAGCGGCCGACGACGCGGGGGATGGGGCGGCTGAGGTGTATCGTGAGATCAATGCTTGCCTCGACCAGGGCGTCGTCGCCCTGCTGTTTGACAGTCTGCGCCAGCTCTGCTGCGCGTGAATAAAACCGGACAGGACCGCATACAAATGATCTGACGCCACTTTGCTGTGGCTCGTCAAGAAGGGGGCGACCGCTTGAAGCCGAAACTAAACAATAAAAAACAGAGCTTCCTGGAAGGTGCTATGGTACTGGTTATCGCCACCGGGCTTGTTAAGATTATCGGCGCGATTTTTAAAATTCCGCTGGGAAATCTGTTGGGCGAGCTTGGCTCGGGATATTTCCAGAATGCTTACGACCTTTATCTACCGATTTATTCTCTGGCGATGGCGGGGCTTCCCATTGCGGTTTCCCGTATGGTGGCCGACAGCGTGGCGAGAAACCGCTACCGCGACGCGCGACAGATTTTCCGTATGGCGCGTCGAACCTTTTTAATCACCGGTCTGACGGGTTTTGTGCTCATGCTGGCCGTATCCTACCCGTATGTGCTCTCTATCGGCGGAAAAACCGAGGCGCTGCCCGGGATTTTGACCATTGCTCCCTCGATTTTGTTCTGCTGCGTCATGTCTTCGTACCGCGGCTATTATGAGGGGCTTCGCAACATGACGCCCACTGCCGTCTCCCAAGTGATTGAAGCGATGGGGAAGCTGGTTCTGGGGCTTGGATTTGCTTATGGAGCGCGAGCGATGGGGCTGGCTGTGCAGTATCAGGCTGCGGGTGCGATTCTCGGTATCACCATCGGCACTCTGCTGGGAGCGATTTATCTTTGGGTACGCTTCCATGTATCGGGGGACGGTATTACTCGACAGAATTTGATGGAGTCTCCGGCCGCCTACAGCGGGCGCCATACCGTGCGTTTGCTTGCGGCCATTGCCATTCCGGTCGTTCTGGGGTCGATGGCCAATCAGATTGCCAGCCTGGTCGACGCCGTGACGGTGCAAAACCGCCTAACTCATATGGTAACGCAGGCTGGGATGGGACTGGAAAGCATCTATCCCGAGATGATGGCCGATCTGTCCGCGTCCTACGGCTCGGTAGCCGAAGTGCTCGATCACGTTCCCACCTATCTGTACGGCTGCTATAAGGTCTATGCTTTCTCTATCTTTAATTTGGTTCCTACCCTCACTTCGGTGCTGGGTATCAGCGCGCTTCCCGCGTTGTCGACGGCTTGGGCATCCCGTAGCCGCCGAGCGGTGCGCGCCAGCGTCGAATCGGTGCTGCGCATTACCTCCATTATTGTCTTTCCCTGCGGCCTGGGGATGTCGGTGTTGTCCTCGGGCGTGCTGAATCTTTTGTTCCATTCCAAGCCCATCGGCGCGGCCATCGCGGCCCCGAATCTTTTTATTTTGGGATTCGCGGCCATCTTCGCCGGACTGGTCATGCCGATGACTAACATGCTGCAGGCCATCGGGAAGCAGAAAATCCCGGTGCGCAATATTATTGTGGGCGCGATGTTGAAAATCGTGGTTAATTTTGCTCTGGTGGGGATTCCTACGGTCAATATCCACGGTGCGTCGGCTGGTACGCTGGTGTGCTATATGTACATGTTTGTCATGAACTTTTATGCGCTGTGCAAGTACACCAAGCTTATTCCCAATCTGCTGCGTACCTTCGTCAAGCCATTGACGGCCGGGCTTTTTTGTGCGGCGGCGGCCTGGGCCGCCAACGGCCTGCTGGCCGGGAGGCTGTCGAGCAGCGTTACCACGATAGCAGCGATTGTCATTGCGGGGATTGTTTATCTGGCCGCCCTGGTTTTACTTCGTGTTTTGACCAAAGACGATATTTTAATGCTGCCCAAAGGCAAAAAAATTGCTAAAACACTTGAAAAATTGCATTGGATAGGGTAAAATATCGCTGTAAACTCGCGGTTTTACAGGGTTGTGCATTGGATTCGTTGGAAAAGGGAAGTGTGAGAAACGTGCCAAAGGAATTTGCCTTTCAAGACCGATATACGGTGGAAGACTTGCTTTCCATCATGGCGCTGCTGCGCTCTCCCGACGGCTGCCCCTGGGACCGGGAGCAAAATCACCGCTCCATCCGGCTGAATATGATTGAGGAAGCTTACGAGGCGGCCGACGCGATTGACCTCGACGATACCGCCGCTTTGTGCGAAGAACTGGGGGATGTGCTGCTTCAGGTCGTCTTTCATAGCCGTATGGCGCAGGAGGCCGGGGAGTTTACCTTTGACGACGTTTGCGATGGTATTTGCCGCAAGTTAATTGAGCGTCATCCTCATGTATTTGGCGAGGTGCAGGTTGGCGGGGCCGACGAGGTGCTGCGCAACTGGGAGGCCATCAAGCAAAAGACCAAACAGCAGGATACGGCGACACAAACGCTGCAGGCGGTTCCCCGTGCGTTTCCGGCTTTGATGCGGGCGCAGAAGGTGCAAAAGAGAGCGGCTAAGGTCGGCTTTGACTGGGATCGGCTGGAGGATGCCTTTTCCAAACTGGAGGAGGAATGCGCGGAATTCCGGCAGGCTGCCAAGCAGGGGGACGCCGTGCATACAGCGGAGGAAATGGGCGATCTTTTGTTCGCGGCGGTGAACGTTAGCCGTTTTGCTCAGGTGGATGCGGAGGATGCGCTGCACGGGGCGACCGAGAAGTTTATTCGTCGTTTTGCCGGCGTGGAGCAGTTGGCTTGCGAGCAGGGGATGGACATGAAGACCGCGTCGTTGGACGAGCTGGATCGCTTGTGGGATCAGGTAAAGCTTGAGGAACGAGCTTGAACGATGAAAATTGCCATTCTCAGGCGGGGTATGCCTGTGGAATAAATAAAAAATTGGAGGAATTATCAATGAACAAGACCGAACTCATTGCTGCGGTAGCGGAAAAAGCTGAAGTTTCTAAGAAAGATGCGGAAAAGGCGGTTGCCGCTGTGATTGATGTCATCACCGAGGAGCTCGTTGCGGGCGGCAAGGTTCAGTTGGTTGGTTTCGGTACCTTTGAGGTGCGCGCTCGCGCCGAGAGAAAGGGCCGCAATCCCCAGACCAAAGAGGAAATCACCATCGCTGCTTCTAAGCTGCCGGTGTTCAAGGCTGGTAAAGCCCTCAAGGACGTTGTGGACCAATAAAAATTGGCACTGTGTTTCCACCGGGTCGGCCCATACAGGCTGGCCCGGTTTTTTCAAAAAAGCGGCATAATCGCTCGCGCTATGTGTTTTGATATCGTGTCCGCTGGGGACATGAGCGTTTGATTTCAGAAAAGGCTTTGCGGCGGTAGAATTGGAATCCGCTGGTTTTTGAATCATGTCTCCCGGCGTCTGCGGGAAGAGAAAGGAGATGCCCTATGCGGCTTGATAAATATCTAAAAGTTTCTCGGCTCATTAAGCGCCGCACTGTCGCGAACGAGGCCTGTGACGCCGGCCGTGTTCTGGCGAACGGCAAGCCGGCCCGCGCTTCCTACGATGTTAAGGTCGGCGATCGGCTGGAGCTTCGCTTGGGCCAGCGGCCTGTGACGGTGGAGGTTTTGGCGGTCAATGAATATGCCAAAAAAGAGGAAGCCGCGCTGCTCTATCGCGTGGTGGACAATGCATGATGGATGGGCGGTGTGGCGTATGAATCGACGTGTTTTGGCCCTTGTAATCGCCATCGTGCTTTGCATCATGGCGAGTGCCTGTACAAAGCGAGAGGGCGATTTGGCCGAAGCAGGCTCGTCCTCTGTCTCCAGTCAGGCGCAGACCCATTCGGCAGTGCTGATGCTGGAAGGGCAGGCGGAAGCAGTCCTGTACACTACCATACAGAGCGCGGCCTTTCCTTATCATATTGATGTGGATGAGCAGCGTTTTTCTTTTCGTCATAACGACGAGGAGGGGGTTGACGTCATCTCCTATCGTTCCGATGATTCGCAAGGCGTGGAACGCATCAGCATCTTTTTTCAAGAACCCTTGGAAACATCGGGGGAGGACGACTTTATTCATCTTGCGGCAAAGACCTTGGAAAGCATCGGCTACGCGGTAGAGGACGCACAGCAGGTTACGGTAGGTCGAGGGCATTATTTCGGCAAGCGAATCGTCGGCACGGACGGAAAGCACAGCCAGGAGTTTTACAGTTTCCATCATGAGGGGCACAACGTGATTGTCAACATGACCTATTCCGTAGGAGAAATGGAAGAGGTGGCAGCACGGATGCGGCACATGCTGTCAACCTTTGAGATTACGGCATAAAGATGGGGCTCACTGGCAGGAGCGCGTTTCTTTGAAAACTATGTAATCAATAATCCCCGTACCGTATCTGGTTTGGGGATTATTTTTTGGCGCTCTTTACCACGCAGACCGGGTAACATAAGGCATCCAGAATTTTTGCGCAGGTTGCCGTTTTCCTTTTTCATTCGATAAAAAAAGACAGCCTGACCGCATAAAACGGAGGCTGTCTTTTCCTTGTCAGAGAAAGCGGATCGACTGATTTTTAAACCCGCTGCGGCATCGTGAGAGCTACTTTGCATCAGAGCTTTTCAAAGCTGTCCACGCTGAGAACAAAGACCGTCGCGCCGCCCACTGTGGTTTTGGCTCCCGGGTCGGCAATCCCCAGCCCGCGCCCCAGGGAGGATTGTGTGGGTACGCTCTTTTCCCGCGTGACACAGTGCTTGGCGATAATGCTTTTGATATCGTCTACCTGAGAGTCGTCCGCACCGATGAGCAGGGTGGTATTGCCGGTCATCAAAAAGCCGCCGGTGGTCGAAAGCTTGGTGATAAAATATCCTTCCTTGGTCAGGATGGAGGCGACCTCGGCCGAATCGTCGTTGTTCACAATCGCAAGAATCAGCTTCATAGCATAGCAATCTCCTTTCATAGGGGAAGCGCTTTGTCAATACGCATAAAATAATTGTATTTCCCTTGCCATTATAGTCGATAATAGGCCAAAAATCAACTAATATTCACCGAAAATTAGCAAGGAATATCCCAAAGGCAGGGTTACTTGGCACACTTTGCATGTGTTTTTTCTTAGTGCGCCTTTTGCCGGTTTACAAATAAGGATTGAGCAGTCGGATGCTGGTTTTGTCCAACCGGGTCAAATCGGGAATTTCATATCGGTTATCGCTGGCGTCTTTGATGAGAATCCGATTGTCGTAAAGCAGCTTGATGTCGGTATGCCGGTTGCGGATATCGAACAGATAATCTCCGTGATCGGTCTCGGTCTCAAATTTGAGCTGACCGTATTTTTCGTGAATCGCTCGTATGCGCGTGATACGGGGAATGAGGTAATACTGTTCGAGCACTTGATGGAGCACAGCGCGGCTGTCTTCCATCAAATTGTCCACGTCGCGGATAATCGCGACCTCCTTGCCTTCCTCGTCGAGCAGGGTAATATACCGCCACAAGCCGGTCAGCGGAAAGAGGCGGCGTGCCTCTAATCGGTCGAACACCCGGCCGTCAAACAGCTCGACGCGCAGCAGGATATCCTCGGAAATTGTGATTTTGGCGTTGTCGTTTTCTATGTAGATGCGTCCCATGCCATTGCCTCCATTCTATTCCGGGCGACCCTTATTCAAAATTTTCGGCTTCCTTGCCCTGGCGAATTTTTTCGCTCAGGGACTGGATTTCAATCAGCTTGTAATATTTTCCCTTGAGGGCCATCAGCTCGTCGTGAGAACCGTTTTCAATGATGCGCCCCTTATCGACCACAATGATTTTGTTCGCCTTGCGCAGCGTGGAGAGACGGTGGGCAATCATCAGAGTAGTGCGCCCGCTGATGAGACGCTCGATCGCCTGCTGAATCAAATGCTCGGTTTCGGAGTCCACGGCGGCGGTCGCCTCGTCGAAGATGAGCATGCTGGGATTTTTGAGCACCGCGCGGGCGATGGAAATTCTTTGACGCTCGCCGCCCGACAGACCGACTCCCCGCTCACCGAGCATGGTGTCATACGCGTCGGGAAGCTGGGCGATAAAGCCGTGCGCGTTGGCCACATCGGCCGCGCCGATGACTTCCTCAACCGCCGCATCGGGGCGGCTGTAGGCGATGTTGTTGAAGATGGAGTCGCGGAACATCATGGGATCCTGCTGCACATAGCCGATTTTTTCACGGAAGGAGCCAAGGTCGATGTCTCGAATGTTTTGACCATCCACCAGAATTTCGCCCTCGTAGCTGTCGTAAAAGCGCATGAGCAGATTGACCAGGGTACTTTTGCCCGAACCGGTGGTACCCACGATACCGACGATGTCGCCCGGCTCAATGACCAGATTGATATCCGAGAGCACCTTTTTGGTTTTATCAAAGGAAAAGTTGACGTTGCGAAACTCGATTCGCCCTTGCAGCGTAGGCACCAGATTGCCTTTCCCAAAGTTTGGTTCCGGCTCGGCGTCAATAATATCGAGAACCCGCTCGGCCGAGGCCAGGGCGCTTTGGAAGGAGTCGTTGAGGTTGGCAAAAAAGCCGACCGGGCCGTAAAACATGCTGGCGTAGGAGATAAAGGACACCAGCAGGCCGAGGGTGATTTCACCCGTGCCGTTCATAACCCAGCTTCCGCC
>CABQCM010000013.1 GCA_902462665.1 uncultured Oscillospiraceae bacterium
CTTGACAGCCAACTGCATGGCCATTTCCGGACGGGTGCGCATGAGGGTACGATACTGCACCTCTTTGAGGCTGCCGATGTAGCCGGTGTGACGGCGATAATACTTGTTGTCAAGCTTTTTGCCGGTAAGAATCGCCTTGTCGGCATTGATGATGATGACGTGATCGCCACAATCGACATGAGGAGCAAAAATGGGCTTGCACTTACCGCGAAGCAGATCGGCGGCGACGGTAGCGACGCGGCCAAGGGGCTTGCCGGCAGCGTCAAGCACATACCACTTGCGGTCGATCTCGCCCGCTTTGGGCATATAGGTGGACATAAGCGGAACCTCCAAACAAGATATGAAATAGGACAAAATACATTTGTCAGCATTTTACCGCGAATGTAATATTATCACATTGCAGAGGGTTTGTCAAGGGTAATTTACCGATTTTTTAATTTATGTAGGATACACGCTCTCAATCGCTCTATTTCTCTCTCAATCTCTCGTATTCTCTCGCGCTATTTTTATTTAATTGCTTTCATTGACGGATGCAAAGAAGACGCGGAAACTTGTAAAAGTTTCCGCGTAAAGGAAAAATTGATGTTATCGGCCGCAGCCGCAGTCGCCTCCAGGGCCGTCACGACGCGGCCGCCGGTCTGGTTGCTTCGACACGTTTGAGTTGGTCCACTGATTGTTCGTGGCAGTTTTTTCTTGCTTGCCCTTACAGCAGCATTTTGAATCCTTGGTATTCTTTTCGTGCGACATGATGGGTTCCTCCTTGAATGAAATTGATTCCCCTTGGAATTCTTTCTTAGTGTACCGGGTTACGAAGAAATTCATTCATCATAAATCAGTTTCTTTTTTCATTGCTGAAAAGTTATTCCAATGTTTCTCAATGCCGCTTTACAAGAACATTTGTCAATCTATTGAAAGCGGGCAGTTACCTATATTGGTAACTGCCCGTTAAACAAAAATGGATCGTGCTGTTAAATCAATTCCAAAGCTCTTTTATAGAGCGTATCCAAATCGCAACCGCAACTCCCACACTCTTTATCCGCCTGCTTGATTGCCGATATTAAAATGTCCTTATCCGATTTTCCGTCTAACCATTGTTGTGCTGGAACCGATATCAAGTCCCAACCAGAGGCTACAAACTTTTCCATAATCGATTTTAATTCGTCCATAATGCTACTCCTTTCCAGTTGACAACTTCCGATTTATTGTTCTGATTCTATCATAAAATTTGCTTTCATTCAACTTGTTTTCGGGAAGATCTTTATGGGCAATCGCGAAAAGCGGTTTGTATATCTTTTATTTTACCTCACTACTTTTTATCTGCTGCACTGCGCTTTCCATGATCGCGCATATCTTGCGTGATCGCGACAACGGCAGCACTGCGCTTTCCCGGCATCCCGCTTCCACCAGAGATACGAATTCTTGTATCTCATATTCAAATCCATTACAGGCAAAGGGATACGATAAAATTTGTTCCGGACGCTCTATTGGCTGAAGCGTCAACCTTTGCGCGCCGTTGTAGCCGTCAGCATATAGTTGCCCTTTCTCACCGCAGATTAGTAGCTCGTGCGGACCGCAGACATCCGCTGTTGTAGTACACACCGTCGGCCCTTGGGGATAGGTAAAGGATATCACCGAGCTGATATCCACACCAGTAGGGCCAAGACAGCCGCTGACCGATAGATTTTTATAATCATCTCCAAACAAAGAAAATGCGGTGTGCAGATTGTATACCCCGATATCATAAATTAGACCGCCTCCCAGCGCGGGAGAGTAGATACGCGAGTTCGGATCTTTAGGGAAAGGAACGCAAAAATGCAGATAAGCCGTAGAAACCCTGCCCAGCGTATTGCATTGTAAAAGCTCCCGCATGGCTTGGTAAGAGGGAAGAAAGCAGCTCCACATAGCTTCCATCAGCAAGGTGTTATTTTTTTGTGCCGCGTCGGCGGCACGGTCAAAGTCCTCTATGGTCAAAGTTATCGGTTTTTCGCACAGCACAGGAATCCCCGCGTTTAAAGCCAACAGCATAGGTTCTAGATGTGCTGTGTTAACTGTGGCGATGTATACCCCGTCCAACTCGCATTTGCGCAGCATAGCGGCGTAATCCCCATAAGCATACTCAATGTTATGCCGGGCGGCAAACGCCTGTGAGCGCGTTATGTCGCGTGCTGCAGCCGCCACAATTCGTACTCCGGGGAGGGAATGCGCCGCCTGCACAAAATGAGAGGCGATGTTCCCGCAGCCAATGATACCAAATCGAAAGTCGGATTTCATAGTGATTCCTCCCTGGAAAGTTAAAAAATTCGCATTGCAAAACCTGACAAATTAACCATTATTTTAAATGATTGATTTATATTTCGCCGCACATACTAGGGATGGAACAAATTGATGTTGATTTTTGAGCTGTGTACAGAGAACTGAAAAATCTGCCATTCCAGCAAAAACTTAACATGGATAAGTTCCAAAGCCCGATGCAAAATAGTAAAGCAAACGCACGAAACTTTCGAATAAAGGAGTGTTAAAGAATGTCCCGTAACAATCAGACTCTCGTTCCCGAGGCTCGCGAAGCTCTCAACCGTTTCAAGATGGAGTCGGCTAATGAGGTCGGCGTCAACCTGAAGCAGGGTTACAATGGTGACCTCACCTCTAAGCAGGCCGGTTCTATCGGTGGCCAGATGGTGAAGAAAATGATCCAGTCCTACGAGAATGGCCTGAAGTAAGTACTCTTCACGCCTGGAAGGACGTATCCTTTGGGATACGTCCTTCTGTTTTTATATTATACATAACTTGCTCGTCAACTATTACTTCACGGTTTGATCGTTGGAAAATTCACCGAAAAGACAACGCTCATATACCTCTTTCAATTGCTTGCCGACTAACTCAAGGGAGCGCGCTGCGGCCACTTCCATAGCAGCTTGGGTAACGGGAGGGCGGCGTCCCTTAAAAATATCCGAAATAGCAGATGCAAATGCATCGACTGATGATGCCTTATAGACGTTGATATTGTCGGTCAGCCAATCCCGATAAATCGGAATATCGCGGATGAGGGCGGGGCAGCCGGATGCTAACGCCTCCAGTAGCACAATGCCTTCGGTTTCTTCTTTTGTGGGAAACAAAAACAAATCGCTTCCCCAGTAAGCGGAACGGAGCTCTTCGCTGCCAATATAACCGGGAAATTGCAGATTAGGCAGCTTGGTCTTGACCGCACGGCGAATTTCGCACGGAACCTGCCATAACGGGTTATATCCGAACCAGATGAATTTGTATTGCGGCAACCGCTTGGCCAGCTCGACAAAATCTACAATGCCTTTGCGGCCGATGTAAAGGCCGACCGCCATGATTACTTTGTCTTCGGGGGAGAAACCGAATTTTTTTCGAAAAGTCTGCGCCTGCGCTTCATCACGTTGGAAATATTCAAGATCAACGCCGTTTGAAATGGGAATAATCGGCCGCGTGATACCGTAGTTTTCAATGAGTTGTTTGGCGTAGGGCGTTGGCGTGACAATACAGTCGCCCAATGAATAACATTTGGTAATCCATCGCCGAAAAAGGGGAGAGACCGTATTGGTGAAAAGAAAAGAATTGCGAAAATCCTCCTCTGTACTATGGGCATGATAGACTACTTTGATTCCTCTGTTGTGAGCCCGCCGTGCCAGCTGATGGGAACGCAGGCCAATGGTATTGATATGAATGATGTCATGCGGCTCGGCAGCGTCCAAAGTATAGTCGATTCCATTGCGCTCGAGAGCCTGCATCTGGTGGCTGAGCGCCTTGCCGACGCCTGATTTTTTTATGGCGTTGTAGCCTTCCGAATAGAGCAGTACTTTCATAATCTGTACCAGCCTTTGTCAGAGAAACCTGCAAAGAATGTTTCCTTTCTTTATCATTAAGCTTTTTTCGTCACATCTGCCTGCACGAAAAGGGAAGAGGATTGTATTAAATCTCGTTCACAGTGCGGTAAAGCTGATGGTACAAACCGTCCTGCCGTATCAGTTCCGCATGAGTGCCCTGTTCGACAATGCCTTTATCCGTCAGTACCAGAATCAAATCGGCGCCGCGGATGGTGGTAAGACGGTGCGCAATGGTAAACACAGTACGCCCTTTTGCCAGCTTTTCCAGCGAACGCTGTACAATCAGCTCGCTTTCGTTGTCGAGGGCTGAGGTAGCCTCGTCGAGAATCAGTATTGGCGGATCCTTCACAAAGACCCGGGCGATGCTGATACGCTGTTTTTGGCCTCCAGACAGTTTGACTCCGCGTTCGCCTACATAGGTGTCATATCCGTCGCGCAGTCCCAAAATAAATTCGTCCGCTCCAGCCAGCTGCGCCGCCCGCCGGATTTCCTCTCTTGTCGCTCCCGGCCGGCCATACTCGATGTTCTCTGCCACAGTGCCGGAGAAAAGGTAGACCTCCTGCTGCACCACGCCGATATTGGAACGTAGAGAACGCAGGGTAATATCGCGAATATCCTGACCGTCGATACGGATGCTGCCGCCCGTTACCTCATAAAATCGCGGAATCAGACTGCATAGGGTAGTCTTTCCGCCACCCGATGGGCCGACTAAGGCGATGCTTTGGCCAGCGCTGACATCGAGCTGGATATCGTCGAGAATGGTATCGGAATGATCAGGATAATGAAAACTGACGTGGTCGAAGGTTACGCGTCCCTGTACCTTCCTCAGCTCTATAGCGCCAGGGCGATCCTCAATGGTTATCGGTTCATCCAAAATCTCGAAAAAGCGTTCGATACCGGTCATACCGCGCTGGAACTGCTCGGTGAATTCCACAATACGCCGCACCGAGGCAAGCAGAGTGGTAACATAGAGAAGGAAAGCCACCAAATCGTAAGGGGCCAGGGTTCCTTGCACCATAAAGATGGAGCCGGCCACCACGACGGAAATATACATAATTCCATCGAAAACTCGCGTTGAGGTATGAAACGCCCCCATGGCGTAATAGGCTTTTTTCTTGGCTTTTAGGAAAAGTTGATTTCCCTTTTGAAACTTTTCTTTTTCCACCGGCTCACCTGCAAAAGATTTCACCACCCGCACGCCAAGCAGGCTGTCTTCTACCTGAGCGTTGAGCTCTCCTACTCGTACACGGGACTCGTGAAACGCGGCGCGCATGCGTTTATTGCAAGCCTTGGCCGCAAGCAGCATGAAAGGCAAAATGGAAAAGATGATCAGGGTCAAAACAAGGTTGGTGCGGCAAAGAATGACGAACGTTACGGTGATTTTTAGAAAAGCAATAAAGAACTCCTCGGGGCAATGATGGGAAAACTCCGTTATATCAAATAGGTCGTTGGTCATGCGGGACATAATCTGCCCCACTTTTGCTTCGTCATAATAAGAAAAAGAGAGTTTTTGCAGATGATCGAACAAATCGGTGCGCATATCGGTTTCCATCCGCGCCCCCATGATGTGGCCGATGGAATTCATATATAAATTGGCGACCGCGTCAATTATCCGCAGGACGAAATAAAAGCCTCCTATTTTGAGGATGATTCCAATCGTCAAAGCGGGCAGGTGATTCATCCCCATGTCGGTCAAATAGCTGACGATTTTCGGCAGTACCAGCTCGCACACCGTTGTCAGAGATGCGCAGAATAAATCGAGAATTAAAATCCATTTATATTTGGCAAAGTAGGGGAGATACCGGCGAAATAAGACACGATTGGCCCCCTTTTTGCGAGCTTTCATAATATTCATTACCAACCCTTTGCCATGCAAAGAGTTCCTTCCTATCAAAATTCACGGGAAAATTACCGCTGGTGCCTACGCCTTTTTTTTCGGTGCGGCCGGCGCCAGCGTAACACCGTCTCCCGTTTCAATGGCGATAGCACCCGTGCGCACCATTTCTCGAACGCCGAACGGAGCGAGAAGGGAAAGCAGAGTCGAAATTTTTTCTTCCGTATCGGTGATTTCCAACGTGATGGTCGAGCGCGCCGCGTCCACGATGCGCGCGCCGGTCATTTCAGCGATTTGGATGACCTCGGAACGCTTGGAACCAGTCGCGGCAACCTTAATTAGGGCTAGGGTGCGGCGCACAAAACTCCCCGGAGAAAGCGTTTTTACCTTAATGACCGGTATAATTTTATTCAACTGTTTCTCGATTTGCTCGACGGTATAGTCATCCCCCTCAACTAAAATCGTCATGCGGGAAACGGCAGGATTTTCGGTTTCTCCCACAGCCAGGGATTCAATATTAAAGGCACGGCGGGAAAACAGGCCGGATACTTTGGAAAGCACGCCCGCCTGATTTTCGACCAGCACCGAAATTGTGTGTTTCATGGCATGGTTCCTTTCTGTGCGTTAGGCGTTGCGCTCTAACGAGGGCAGAGCGGGGTCAACCATACATTCCAGCAGGAATGGACCCGAAGAACCCAGCATGGCGTCCAAAGCGGTCTCAGCGCCAGCGTCGCTTGACAAGCGGATGCCATTGATGCCATAAGCCGCGGCCAACGCAATAAAATCCGGGCTGCCAGGCAATTCCACTGCGGTGTGGCGGCCGCCGAATTGCCGATCCTGCAATTCGCGAATCATGCCGAGCCTTTGATTGTTGGATAAAATTATTTTAACCGGCAGCTTTTGCTGGCAGAGTGTCGCCAGCTCCATCATGCACATTTGAAACGCGCCGTCGCCGCAGACGGCAACAACCTGCCGTCCGGGAGCCGCCATAGAGGCCCCGATGGCGGCGGGGAGGGAATATCCCATCGTTCCCATTCCGCCCGAGGTCAGAAAGCGTCCGCGTGCCAAAGCGAAATGATTGGCCGACCAAATCTGATTTTGCCCTACGTCTGCCACAAGGATTCCGTCCGGTTCCATGCGTGCGCAAAGCTTGTTCATCAGGCGGCCAGGAGTGACAAAATCCCGGGACGAAGGAAAGTTTCCTACGCTTTTCAACCGGCGGCAGTCTCGTACCCATTCGGTATGAAAGCGGGGAGAAGTCTGCTCAAGCAAAGCAGACAGCACCGCGGATGCATCCCCGACAATGGGAATATCAGCGGGCAAATTTTTCCCAATTTCAGCAGGGTCGACGTCCACGTGAATCACGCGGGCAGTTTCGCTCAACTGATGAGCCGCCGCTACCGCGCGGTCGCCTACGCGTGCCCCAGCCAGCAAAACTACGTCGGCGTGGTAGAGAGCGTGATTGGCCGCCGCCACACCATAAGTACCCAACATCCCCATAGACAAGGGATGGGAAGCAGGGAGCACCCCTACGCCCATCATGGTATGGATGACCGGAGCATCCAGACGCTCGGCCAAAGTAGCGATCAAAGGTTCGGCATGAGCCGACAATACGCCGCCACCTGCGCAAATGACCGGTCGCTCGGCATAACTCAATGCCTCTACCGCGCGTTTAATTTGCAGCGCATGGCCCGCCACGCGGGGCTTGTATCCGACAATCTGAACCCGCGAGGGAATGACAAGCTCTCCTATTTCCGCTTGAAGAATATCGACGGGGATATCGAGCAGCACCGGTCCGGGACGACCGCTCCTGGCAATGTGAAAGGCTTCTTTGATCAGGCGAGGCAGCTCGGCCGCATTTTGAACCAGAGTACTGTGCTTGATGAACGGAGCGCATGCCCCGGTAATATCGGCCTCCTGAAATACGTCCCGCCCAATCAAAGAACGGGGTACCTGCCCGGTGATGGCTACCATGGGGATGGAATCCATATACGCCGAAGCAATGGCGGTAATCAAATTGGTTGCTCCAGGTCCCGAGGTGGCGAGACAAACCCCTACCTTACCCGATAACCGAGCGTATCCGCTTGCCGCATGACCGGCCGACTGCTCGTTGCGCATAAGCACATTTTCAATGGCGGAGTCGCTCAAGGCGTCATACAACGGGCAAATCGCCGCGCCGGGATATCCAAATACGGTGGTCACTTTTTCGTTTGCCAGACAACGCACGATTGCGTGGGCAGCCTTCAAGCCTTTCGCCTCCTTGCGAATTGCAGTTCAACGCATTCCGTCATCCCTTGTGAATGGATGGTATTATTGCTCTAAAATATACGATATCATTATATCATTGCCGCTATAAGGTGTCAACCGAATGGCTTGAAAATTCAGGGGTGGAAAGGAAAACTCCTCCATGCAAGCACGGAGGAGTATCATAACAGTTAAGAGTCCTTAAAACGCAATTCGAACGGTGACCAAACTTTCCGAACCGATGGAGACAGCCACGTCATTGCCGGTGACCGAAGCCGTGCCGCTGGCAGGATTCTCATGAATGTCCACCACATGAGCCGACTTGGGCGCTTTGGCAAAGGCCATCACCGCCTGCGTCTCGCCGCCGATGGAATACAGCCTGGCAATCAAATCGCCGCTGCCGTCCTCAGCCAGCTTGACGCTTTGCAGTACAGCGCTGCCCGATTTCAGCGAAGCGAAGCTGCCGGACAAGGGGAGTCGTCCCGCGTGAGGAACATCCGACAGAGAGTGGATGGGATGCCACAGCGCATAGCTGGTGTTGATGAGAGAAAGCTCATCTTGTGCGTCGGCCAGTCCAAGGGAGAGCTGGAAGTGATGCATTCCGTATTCGGGGCAGGGATCGGGCTCATAAGACTGCCGGATGAGGTCGGCCGAAATCGAATTCTGGAAGCCACGGAAGCCGTATTTCGTGTCGCTCGACAGCATTAAGGTACGTCCTGTTTCAGTCGGAACGGCGGCAATAAAGCTGTTGCCCGGCTGATCCAGATCCACCGGCTCGCGGGTGATAATACCAGCAGGCACATCGAATTTATAGGCCGTGGTATCAAAGCCGAGAGGAGCGATGAAGTTAAGCTGCGGAATCCGCGCACCGGGCTGCGCACGCTCGTGCCAGTCGCAGGTAACATCAAAGCGCAGATGACGGCAATGCTCATCTAACATGACAACCACCGTCATGCCGCTTCCGCCAAAGCTGGAACGGATGGTTAATGTCTGGCGCAGACGATCGCCAAGATGACCTTCCAGCTTGATGCGGATATCACCCGGCTTTAAGAAGCTCATGTATCGACCAATCCGCCAAGCTCCCATGCCGCGGTCAGGATCTTCAAAAATAACGCGGAAGCCTGCCGGTGAGGAGAGCATCTCCTTGCCGGTTTCCTTATCCAGTAAGGAAACCAAGTCTCCGCTCTGCAAGTCAAATTGTGCGCGCAGGTATTCGTTCTCCAGGACGTATTCGTAGGGGGCGGCAACACGCTGCCAGTCGGGATCGCCCGCCTCGCGATAGCAGTTGAATTCACCAAACCGATTGGCTGCGATGGCGTCCTTGCCTCGACGAATCACATAGGTTGCATAACCGCAGGCCGGCACAGTAGCCTCAATGAGCAGTTTCGCAAAATCGTGACCCCAATAGTTGTTGTATCCATGGTTGGTAATCTGGCATGGAATGGTTTTGCCGGATGCGTCGCATACCTCGATGAGGGGAACATCCGCCGCAGGCCAGTCCCAAACCGTCAGCTCGGTTAGCTGAGTGCGTTCAAAGGGAGCCGAGTTGAATAGATGGAACAGTCGGGTCGTGCCGCGGGCGCGGCCTACCTGGGTGATCTGGAATTCATTAATACCATGACCAACGCCAGCGCCCTGGGCATTCAGATGAGATTCATCGTCATCTGTGGTGAAAGCCGAAGTATCGATCTGGCTGACAATCGAACGCATCGCCCCCGAGCGTTCGGTGTTGGCATCCGCCATAGATTTTTGGAATTCACCCATAGCATGCTCGCGGGTATCGCGGCTTCCCGAGCCGGTGAGGATATCGTGGAACTGATTGAATAGAATGCGCTTCCATGCCTCGGCAAATTTACCGGTGGGATAGGGATATCCGGTTTCCAAAGACGCAAGGCTGGAGAAAAGCTCGGCTTCGCCTAAAGCGGACTCACCAATGCGGTTGGCCATTTTAATGCGGGTTTGAGAGGTATAGCAACCGGTGAAAATAGAATTCATTTCGGTGTCGCGCACCGGGAGAATATCGCCGAAACGTTTCTCGATATCGCTGAAGTAGGCCCGGTAGGACGAGAAAACGATGGTGGGGTAGACCGGCCAGGACTGCATGTCAAGCAGCCGGTTCAGATCGCGCCGGGTGGGGCCGCCGCCATGATCGCCCACGCCGTAGAGAGACATGAGAGAATCCACGCCCAGATTCTTACAAATCACCGGCATATAACTCGCCCATTCGCAGTCGACGGTGCCGTTGTAGCCCTTAGGATCGCAATAAGAAAGCACTTTTGCTCCGCTGGGCGATTTCCACCAGCACAGAGCAGAATCCATGGAACCGCGTGTATGGTAGTAATATTTCACGCCGCCGCGGTTAAGGATTTCGGGCACGTTTTTGCTGTGGCCAAAGGTGTCAGGCTCAAAATCCAGTTGCAGACGCTCGCCGTCGAGCTCGAGCAAGTTGGACAGATACTGTCTTGTATAAAGCAGATGACGGGCCATGGACTCCGCGTTGG
>CABQCM010000014.1 GCA_902462665.1 uncultured Oscillospiraceae bacterium
CTTTATAATGGGCATAATTATTTCGGTAGTCGTAGGCATGGCTCTGACGGCGCCCATTTCCAGCGCCGCTCTCTGCATAATGCTTAAATTGGACGGGCTGGCCGCGGGAGCGGCCACAATAGGCTGCTGCGCCAACATGATAGGCTTCGCTGTGGGCTCCTTTAAGGAAAACGGCATAAGCGGCCTTATTTCCCAGGGAATAGGCACATCCATGCTTCAGGTGCCCAATATAGTCAAGCGCCCCATAATCTGGCTTCCCTCCATTATAACCAGCGCCATATTAGGCCCTGTTTCCACCTGTCTGCTCAAAATGACCAACAACAGCATGGGCGCAGGCATGGGCACAAGCGGCTTAGTGGGCAATATAAACGCCTATTTGAGCATGACTGCCGCGGGCACGGCCGAATGGCTGGCAATAGTTGAAATACTCCTGATGCATTTTATTCTTCCCGCTGCAATTTGCTGGGGAATCACGGCGTTTATGCGCCATAAAAACTGGATACGCACTAACGATATGCTGCTGCCCAGCCAGGATTGAAAATCATGCGCATGAAAAAATGTTTATCCGCAATATTAATATTATTCCTGCTGCTCTTTGCATGCTCCTGTTCGCCCCAATCGGCTCCAAAAGCTCAGGTGCATTTTATAGACGTGGGCCAGGCCGACGCGATATTAATTGTTTCGGGCGGAGCGGCCGTGCTCATAGACGCGGGCACAAACAGCGCCGGGCAGAGCGTTCTGGATTATATAAAAGCTCAGGGCGTCTCCAAAATAGACTTTCTTATAGGCACTCATCCCCACGAGGACCATATAGGCGGCCTGGACACAATCATAAACGGGCTGGATATAGGCCAGGTGATTATGCCGCGGCATTCATCTAATACTCAGACTTATGAGGACGTGCTCACGGCCGTAAAAAATAAGGGCCTGAAAATTCATGCGGCTCAGGCGGGCGGCAGCTTTGCCGCAGGAGAATGCAATTTTACCATACTTGCGCCCGACGGAGACTACAGCAATACCAACAATTACTCGGTTGTGCTGCGCATGAGTGTGGGCAGCGTTTCAATGCTTTTTACGGGAGACGCGGAAATTCAGAGCGAGGAAAGAATGCTTAAAGAAGGCTTAACGCTCAAAAGCGACCTTTTAAAAATCGCCCATCATGGCAGCGACACCTCCACAAGCCCCGAATTTCTTGAAGCGGTCTCCCCCGATTACGCAGTTATAAGCGTTGGCAAGGACAATTCCTACGGGCATCCCAGTCAGGCCACTTTAAAAGCCCTGGAGGGAATAGAATTATACCGCACCGACCTTATGGGCACAATAACAGCGAGCACAGACGGCAATAAAATCACTTTTTCCGTCTCTAAGGGCAAACTGCCGGAGCGCCCCTCGTCCGCCCCTTCAAAGGTTATTCCGACTCAGACGGCTCCGAAAGCCTCTTCTTCGGCGCCCGCTTTAAATCAGAGCCCCTCCGCAACCGAAGGCCGGGACGCGGCGTATATAGGCAATAAAAACACCCGCAAATTCCATCTGCCGTCCTGCTCCGGGCTGCCCGTCCAGGCCAACAGAATCTTCTTTTCGTCCAGGGAAGAAGCGCTTAACGCAGGCATGACGCCCTGCTCCATATGCAATCCATAAAAGGAGGAAGTTATTTTGAAACGCGTAATTATTGACAGGCTGGAAGAAGGCACCGCCGTCTGCCTGGATGCAAACAAAAACGCTCTGCTTATAGAAATCAGTTTGCTGCCCGAAGGCGCAGAGGAAGGCAGCACGCTTTTAATAGCGGACGACGGCCGGCTTTCTTTGGATATTCAGGACGCTCAGGAACGCGCCCAGCGCATAAAAGCGCTCCAGGAGCAGTTATTTGATTAATGCCCAGATTAACAGGGTAAATATAAATATTAAGGAGAATTATTCTTATGGATGACAACATAATGTATTTTCAAGACGAAAACGGCGGGCAGATTGCCTTGCAGATGGTGGACGCTTTTGAATATGAGGCTGTAAAATACGCCGTATTCGCCACCCCCGAAAATCAGCTTGAGCCCAATCAGCAGCCTGATTTATATGTTATGAAAGCAATATATAATGAAGACGGGGATGAAATTATTAATTTTGAAATGCCCAGCGAGGAAGAAATGTCCCAGGTTACTCCCCATATAATTTCCCGATACGAGCAGCCCTCCTGCGGAGGAAGCTGTTCGGGCTGTTCAGGCTGCCATCATTAAAAAGCACATATTATATATAAATTAGCGGCGCCTCTGAATATATCAGAGGCGCCGCTTTTAATAAAAATCCTGCCGCGCGCAGCATTAATTCATTATTTGCAGGGCCCTTTGTCAAACTCCGGATTAAACGCATAGAAATTCTTGGAATCCAAATTATCCTGCACTATTCTCAGCGCTTCACCGAAACGTGAAGATACAAGTAAAACTGTCCTGAAAAACGACGCTTTGAAAAGCGTCAGATATTCCATGTGATTTCAATGTTTCCGTCCGCTATGGTAATCACCTTGATAAGAGCGTCTACAACTGCCTGTTTATCCTCAAACGTCGTTTCGCCCCACTTTTGAACATGGTCGGAGATCACTTCAATGGAATGATCGTCCGGTTGATAGGCAAGTGACAATGTTTCCTTTTGCAGTTCTTTTCTTTCAGCGTCCAATGCCTCAACCTTATTGTTGATATACTCCATTAAAATAGCATTTGCACCGACAACCTTGGATAGCAAATCATTGATTTCTTTGTCAACTTCCGCCAAGCGAATTTTGTTTTCATTGACTTTGGGGTTCATGCGGTGTTCCTCTTGCTTGGAAAGCGTTTGAAACTCGGCTAACCGTTCCCGGATCGCGCCCAGCATATAGTCCTCCAAAACATCGGCATAAACTGTGCCGCCCGTTCCCTGACACTTTGCTTTTTTGGTGGCAAGAGAGGTGACACAAACAAAATATCGATGCCATTTGGTGTTTGCTTTTGCGATCGTTAATCCGTATCCGCATTTACCGCATTTCACCTTACCGACAAGCCATGAATTTTTGGGCTTGCAGGTTCTTGTTGATTGCCTGTTGTTCAGACAGCGTATCCTGCATTTGATCCAATCACGCGACGAAACGATACCCTCATGGGGCGCAAGCACGATTTCTTTATCGGTGAGATCACATTGTTTGCGTGTGGTCGATACCGTACCCTTATAAAGATAGCAGGCATTATAACCTGTAAAATCTGATACGGGATTGATCACATTTGCTCCTTGACTTTTGAAAAAATCATAAACGTCTGCATCTGCTTTCACATATACGGGATTGCGGAGCATATCGCTTATTCTTGCCGTATTCCACATGCTGCCGCGCAGGTGTTTTATCCCGTGGTCGTTCAAGTAATGAACAATATCACCCAACGAGTTTTCGGGATTTGCATACAGGGAATACAGCAGCCGCATTTGCTCGGCTTCCTCCGGGACGGGAACATACATGGACGTTTTTATACCGTCTATGACGGTGTCGGTTTTTGCAAATCCGTATGGAATACGTCCGCCCATATAAAAGCCCCGTTTACAGCGTGAGTAGTAAGCGTCGGTAACGCGCTTTTGGATGGTTTCACGCTCTAACTGTGCAAATACGATACAGATATTCAGCATGGCACGTCCGATCGGGGTAGAGGTGTCAAATCGTTCCGTTGAGGAAACAAACTCCACATGGTACTTTTGGAATATGTCCATCATGTTTGCAAAGTCCAAAATGGAACGGCTGATACGGTCTAACTTATAGACGATAACCCTTGCGATTTTTCCCTGCTTGATATCTTCAAGCAGTTCCTCAAAGGCGGGGCGGTTTGTGTTCTTGCCGCTGTACCCTTTGTCTATATACTCCTTGTACGGATTGCCGCGCGTTTCGTACTTGCAGTATTCAAGCTGGCTTTCAATGGATATACTGTCTACTCTTTCTACTGACTGGCGGGAATAAAGTGCGTCATACATCGTTTACCTCCATAACGATGTATGGAATTGAGCCGCCCACATCGACATTATAGCACGTTTCCCGCCAGTTCTCAATTCTATGGACGTGCATATTTAGAAAAAACCGCAAAAAGCTGTTTTTCAATTTCAGCTCTTACGGTTTCCCTTTCTTCTGATGAATATTTGGGGCGGCGGTGGATAATGTTAAACTGCATTTTCTGTTCTGAAATTCTTGCACGATCAATCTGATAAATCACATTGTCCGTCATAAAACAATCCCCCTTACATAGCGGATAGTACATCTTATGAAAGACAGCAAGTACACTATGACATGATTGTTTTTGATAGGCTTTAATCGGACGGCTGTTAGCACAACCTCGCGGGAATTTCACCCCTGCTCAGTCAAGGCAGCTTTACCCATTGCTTGCGACGCTTCCACTTAGCTAAGCTAAGTGCTACGCTCGAACTGTGGCTATAAAAGCTTGTCTACCCCTTTTGCGCGTCGTCGCCCGCAAGCCGCTACACTTGCTCCCCGGCGTTGGTGTTTCTCGCTCGACTTTTCCCGTAGGGAAAAGCATTATGGCGCACCCGCTGTATGGCTCGACGCAAAAGGGACGTATCCGATTTGCCCTATACTGCGTCGCCGTTATCTTGCGTCGCTTTCTTTGTCAAGGAGCAAACACAAGGCTTCGTTGTGTACGCAAGCGGAAAGGGGGACGCTCGCGTATTCACTCAACCTAACTTGTAATCCAGAACAACCCGCATGAGCTTTGATTGCAGCCGTTCGCGCATATCCTCGTCAATTCCATAGTAGGTATTGCCGTACTCGTCGCGTACCTTTCGGGTAGCGAGATAGGCTATGTAGCTCGCGTAGTGCTGCACAACCATTTTCATTGCGTCGGGGTCGCCCTTTGTCGCGGCTAAAATGACCGGATAGGGCAATAAGCCGCGTTCGTCGGGATTGCTGTTACCAATCGTTCCATTCATCAGCTCGTTCCTCCAAATAGCGTTTTAGCAGCTCAAAAGCGCTTGTCCGTCGATACTGTACTGTGCTGCGGGGTATTTTCATCAGCTCCGCAATTTCAACGTCGTTCATGTCGAAAAAGTAGTACAGCAAAACGGCTTGACGCTTTTCCTCCGGCAAGGTATGCAGCGCGTCGGCAAGCAGCTTTGCCGTTATCCATTTTCCCGCCACTTGAAAGCCCTCTCGTTCCTCGAAATAGTGATCGTAGGTATAAAGCTGGCTTTCTTCCTGCGGCGTTAATTCTGAAAAAACGACTTCGTGCTTCCTCCGCGTCCGGTTTTCCCGGAGAGCGTCGATTGCTTCATTTTTCAATACCTTTTTACAAAAGCCATTGAAAGTGCAGCGTTTTTGCCATTCGGTGCGATTAGGTTCCATGTTCTCACCCCCTTTCGTACCCGGGGGCGGGTCCTGTGTTCCCCTTTCGCAAACCCTCGACGGACGCGCCCAAAATAATGCCAACCGAGAGAGAGCCGAATTTGAAAACAACAAAAATGCGCCCGTCCGCAAGACGCGAACAGGCGCAAAGGAATTGTGAGCCGTATTTAGATGTTCTGACAGTTCATCTGAATAGCCGGAATATCCCGTTGTAGTACAAAGGATTTTTTTGACAGCAAAGAACTATTGACTTGTAATGAAAAAATTATTTTTGCTTTATTTAGTAATCGCATAAAAAACCCCTCAAATCAAAACGCAGAATTGAGGGGTTGACATACGGAAACAACCCCGTCAAACCTTGTTTTTTTATTTGCGGGGTGTCCCAAATTATAAAATTTTAATGGCGAATATTATTCACCCAAAAGGCTGCGATATATTTGCAAATCCTTTTCCTTAAACACATTGAACACTACGGACATATTTGTGTTGTACCTGAAATATTCCACCACTGTACCAATCGCAATTTCTGCGGCTTTTTCGTTTGGAAAATGAAACTCACCTGTGCTGATACAGCAAAAGGCAATGCTATTTAGCCGATTTTTATGAGCAAGGTCTAAACAGGCACGATAACAGGAAGCAAGAAGGTCGCAATCCTTTTGCATAAGTCTGCCGGAAATAATCGGTCCGACAGTATGAATGACATAGCGGCAAGGTAGATTATATGCCTTTGTGATTTTTGCGCTTCCCGTAGGTTCCAATCCACCTTGATTTTTCATTATTTCCGCGCATTCCATTCGAAGCTGCACACCGGCGTAAGTATGAATGGCGTTATCAATACAGCTATGACCAGGAATAAAACAGCCGAGCATTTGATTATTTGCTGCATTTACGATTGCGTCCACCCGAAGTGTTGTAATATCGCCCTGCCAAAGATAGATGTTGTCTTTTACCGGTATGAGATCAGTTAAATCAGTGATGCCTTTTTGTCGGATTTCGTTTTGTAGAAAAGCGTCCTGCCATTCTATAAACTCGTTGCTGACAGGCTTCGGTTCCCGCACATTGACGAGAGAACGAAACAATCGCCATTGCCCTTGTTCGTCTATTGAAAAACTTTCCGCTTGCTTTTGATACTGCGGCATATCGGACAGCAGCCAATCATTCAGACGTAAAAGCTGTTGCAGCTTTGTCATTCGTTGCACCTCCGATATTTTATGCAGCACCGCGTATTCCTATTTGCTGCAATACTTCACCAATATCACCGTTGATACAAATCGCCTGCCGTTCAATTTCTTTTGGGCAAACCGCTTCTCCGGCGTTTAAGCAGGCATAGATCGCCTTTGGATTTTTCGCGGTCATCTGCCAAAACGGATATTTGATAATGACGGGAGTATTATAACCAACGCCCAATTCCAAAAAGAGAATGTGCATATTCTCATGGCGACGCAAAAACAGTTCGTAGCGTTCTGCCGCTTGATACCAGCCCTCGTCCTGCACAAAATGATTGTCAGCTCTCAAGTTCATTACCATAGGTCTGCCGCAGACCGGGCATTTGGGAATTAACTCGCTTGGAATACGCATATTTGATTGCTCCGCTACCATGCGCTTGATTTGTTTCTGATTGTCGTAAGTTTTTTGACAGCAGGGCTCGGCGCATTGAAACAATCCATAGTCGCCCTGGGTATAGAACAACCGCTTTTTATCAAAGCCTGACTTTTGAAAGCAATGGTCTACATTTGTTGTGATAACAAAGTAATTTTTGTCTTTTACAAGTTGAAAAAGCTGCTCATAAACGGGCTTCGGCGCGCTCTCGTAACGGTTGATCTGAATGTAACGGCTCCAATACGCCCAATGCTCTTCCAAAGTAGGATAGGGATAAAAACCACCCGCATACATATCGTGAAATCCGTATTTTTCTGCAAAATCTTTGAAATGTTTGTTAAAGCGTTCCCCGGAATAGGTAAAACCCGCAGAGGTGGAAAGCCCTGCGCCCGCCCCAATGATAACCGCGTCGGCTCTATTTAACGCTGTTTTTAGCCTTTCAAAGTCAAGCGGAGTGAGCGACGTTTTTTTGAAAAACATTTTTATCACACTCCTATTGAGGCAATTTCCAAACATCAATCCCGGTTTTCGGGTCGATCATTCTGCCGATTTTCATATCAGCCATATGTAAAATGATTTCGCCGGTATAGCTGATACGAGCGTCTTTCAAATGTCCGGCTGTTACAGTGAGCGTCCCATCTGGATTTAAGAATGAAAAGGTGCCATGACAATGAAGAACCGGGCTGTTATTGTCATCGGCAGAAACATTCCCCATAAGAGAAATCATTTCGATCATGCCGGAAATCGTATGGTCTGTAAACGCCTTTCTTTCGGGAATGTAGGTGGATAGGACAGCGAGATCGCAAGCCCCAATTCCCTCAAAATATCCCGACTGTATCTTTTCACGTCTGCACACTTCTTGTATGGTATCTATAACGCTTTCATCTTTATCAATGCGAATATAAAGTGTATGATTTTCTTTACTATACTCCATAGTGTTCTTCCTTTCGATTATTCAATCATTCTCGTGCGGTTTTCTTTTCTCGCTTTCACCGCCGGATAGTCGCCTTTACAGTAGCCCAGCAGCACAAAACAGCAGGCAATATAATTTTCGGGGATCTCCCATTCTTTGAGGTACGCCGCACCGATTTCATTGTCAAAGGTTTCCTCGCCTCGCGCAATTATGCAAGAAGCAAGCCCAAGTTCCGTTGCCGCCAGCACCATGTTTTCCGCGCAGCAGAAAGCGTCCGGCGTGCTGTATAAAAAGTGTTTCGGGCCGAAAATCACGCAGACGGTCGGCGCACCATAAAAACCGCTTTTGATAGTTGGGTCGTCAATAATACTCGGCTGCTCGCTTGATACATAAGAGCCGGACAAGTTGTTTCGGTCAAACCTTGCCAAATTGAGCTTTCCGACTTTTTCACAAAGTTCCTTGTTATGCAGGGCGCAGATGATCGCCCGCTGCCCCCCTCCGGCGTTGGGAGCATATAACCCGGCTTCTATGATTTTTTCAAGATCGCCGCGCTCGATCTGTATATCCTCATATTTTCGGATAGAACGGCGGTATTTCATCAGTTCAAACAAATCCATCGTTACACCTCTTTCCAGCATTGCGGGTCGGCGGCATAGAAATTGCCGTCCTTGCCGCTTGCAACGGCAGGGCAGCCCCGGCACCACGCAAGCAGTTCGCATTTAGCGCACTTTTCAAATTTGGAATAGTCCCGGTAATTTTCCATCTGGCAAACCCATACATCGGCGATCCGATCCTCAAACACGTTGCCGACTTTGCTGTTTTGCACGCGGCGGCAAGCGTAAATGTCGCCTGTTGGAAGTATCGTCATGTGGCAATTCCCGCAGTTGCAGCCGCCATAAATAATGCCGTCCTGCGCGTCCTCTGGGATTTTGAAAATCCCTTTTTCATATTCGTACAACGTCCACAAGTGGTCTTTCTTGTTGAAATAAGTAGAACAGCCCGCTGCTTCGTATGCTTGAAACTTTTTATAGCAGGTATCCAAAAGCTCCCGGTATTCCAGCGGGGTCATGCCGGTATCTTTTTCCTCGCTGGTGGGGCAATAACGGGCAAAGGCAAATACATCGGCACCTGCTTCTACAACCGTATCAATGATGTCGGGAATTTCTTTACTATTTGTCCCCGATACAGTCGTCATAATGACAGAGCGAATACCCGCCTTTTTGATACAGGCAATTTTTTCAAGGGTGCAGTCAAAAGAACCCGGCTTGCGGAACCAATCGTGCGTTTCCCGCAAGCCGTCAAGGGAAAGCTGGTACTTTTGACAGCCGTATTCTTTCAGCCGTTTGCACACTTCATCATTCAAATGAAACGGATTACCGAGAATAGTAAAAGGGATATCATGCTCTTTCATCAGTCCCAACAGTCGCCAGAAATCCGGGTGTAAAATAGGGTCGCCGCCTGTAATATAAAAATAGGGCAGGCGGTGATACACCTCGCAAAAGTCCAAGCAGTTATAAAAGGTGTCTTGTATCTGTTCCCACGTCATAGCGTCCAGCTTTTTGCAGGTGTTTTCTGAAAAGATATAACAATGCTTGCACCGCTGATCGCATTCGTCGGTGATATGCCATTGAAAAGCAAAGTATTCTTTCATCATCCATTCCTCATTTCTATTATTTCTATGTATCTAAAATCGGTTTGACCGAGTTATATGTGATTGTTCCCGGCGTTTTTCCCCACCGGGAACGGTAGAGGTTTAGCGGGAACGCTTACTTGTCGCCAGCGCCACAAGCGGAACCGCAGGCAGCAGGTTTTTCCTCCGGCTTGTCAGAAGCACCGCAGGCAGAGCCGCAAGCAGCGGGCTTTTCCTCCGGCTTGTCAGAAGCACCGCAGGCAGAGCCGCAAGAGGAAGCTGCCTCTTTTTTGTTCCAACCAAACAGATTTGAAAGTGCCATAGTTTTGACCTCCGTTTTCGTATTCAGAGAGGTACCAATCTCCCTGTCATTATCTATTGTATTGCTTTTTTCCTTTCCCACAAGTACGCACTTTTTTATGGGGATACGCACCTTTTTGTAACCTTTGCGTATTTGCGGGCTTTGCGGCGATAAAAAAATTTTGGACACAAAAACTTTGTTGCTTTCAAGGAAGTGTTATAGTATAATTTAAGCGTAGCATTCGATTTATAGTGTATAGCGTTTTTTGAGAAAGGAATGATATCATGAAAAAGAAAGAGGAACTTCCGATCTGCCCGGTGGCAACAACTGTTCAGTTAATCGGCAGCAAATGGAAATTGCTTATTTTACGCAATTTGCTCAATCGCCCGTGGCGTTTTAATGAACTTCAAAAATCGTTAGACGGAATTAGTCAAAAGGTACTTACAGATAGTCTGCGCTCCATGGAAGCGGACGGAATTATCACTCGCACCGTTTATGCAGAAGTACCGCCGCGAGTTGAATATGCACTTTCAGAATTAGGAGAAACCATGCGTCCAATCATTAACGCTATGGCGGCGTGGGGCGAGAATTACAAAG
>CABQCM010000015.1 GCA_902462665.1 uncultured Oscillospiraceae bacterium
GTTTTGCAGCATGCAGTCGGTAAAGCCGCCGGTCGAAGCGCCCACATCGGCGCACACCGCGCCGGACAAATCAATGGGAAAGCACTGCATGGCCTTTTCCAGCTTGTAGCCCCCCCGGCTGACATAGGGCATGCCGCCCCCGCGCACCTCGACATGGTCGCTTTCGGCGACGGTATCCCCCGGCTTGAGCGCCTTTTGGTTGTTGACGTACACGCTGGCCGCCATTATCAAGGCGCGGGCCTTTTCCCGACTCTCGGCAAGGCCGAGCGTATAAACGGCCACATCCAGCCTCTGTTTCGTCTGCATAGGACCAGCCTCCCTTGGATTTTCCCCCTACGCCCGAACGAAAATTCGTCCCGGCCGTTGTATCGTCTCACGCAGCCCGCCAAATATTACTGTGCCGCGCCCTTTGCCTCGCGCTGCCTCACATGCGAGACCGTACCCGACGTACCATCCCCGGCGCGTCCAGGCCATACCGGCGCAGACAGGAAGCCACCGCCGCCTGGGGCACAAACTCGCCCTCTACCGCCGTCAGCGTCATCGTGGGAGTCATGCCCCGCTCGGCCATGGCGGCAAAAAGCCGTTCGCCAACCCCGCCCGCGCGCAGTCCTTCCTCAAAGAAAAAGACTTGCTGCGCACTCTGCAAACGCTCAAAGATTTCATCCGGCAGCGGCTGGATGCGGGTGAGCTTGATAACACGAGCGGCAATTCCCGCGGACTCCAGCTCATCCGCCGCACGGCAGGCTTCACAAAACAAACGCCCATAGGTCACCAGCACCGCCTGCGCGCCCGGCGTGCCGTACTCGCACAGCGGAGATAAGGACGTCTCCCATCCCTGCGGCAGCGGCGGCTGGCCGCCCCGGGGGTACCGCACGACACTCAGCCCGGGAGCCTCCAGCGAGCAGCGCAGAGCTTGCTCCAACTCCTCATAACAGCTTGGCGACCAAACGCTCACCCCTGGAATCGAGCCCAGAAAGGCGGCGTCAAATAACCCCTGATGGGTCTCGCCGTCCTCCCCCACAAAACCTGCGCGGTCGACGCACAGGGTCATGGGCAGCCCCTGAACGGCCACGTCATGAATGAGCTGGTCGTAACCGCGCTGCAAAAAGGAAGAATACAAACATACGACCGGCCGCAGCCCCCCTTTGGACAGCCCCGAGGCAAAGGTGACCGCATGCCCCTCGGCAATGCCGACGTCAAACAAACGGGCGGGAAACCGACGGCGAAATTCACTTAACCCGCATCCCTCGGTCATGGCGGCGGTGACGGCGCATATTCTGGTGTCCCGCTCGGCCAGTTCGCACAGCAACTGCCCAAGCCGGAAGGAAAAGCTGTCCTTCGCCGGGGGACACTCGCCCGTTTCAATATCCATAGCCGAAATGCCGTGGTACTGCCCCGGGTCGCGCTCGGCATAACGATACCCCTTCCCCTTGACCGTCAGCGCGTGCACCAGCACCGGCCGCCGCATTTCCTTGGCGGTGCGCAGGCAGTTGTCCAGCGCGTCGAGATCGTGCCCGTCGATGGGGCCGAGATAGGCAAAACCCATGTCCTCAAAAATCGTGCTGTTGTAAACCGCATTTTTGATCGCTCGTTTGAGCCGAAACACCCCGTTTCGCATCGAATGCCCAACGCCGGGAACACGCAGCAAAAAACGCTCTACCCCGCTTTTGAAGCGATAATATTTCGGCCTGGAACGGATCACCGCCAAATGCCGGGCCATCGCGCCAACGTTTTTGGAAATGGACATTTTGTTGTCGTTGAGCACCACAATCAGATTGCTGTTTTGCCGCCCGGCGTTATTGAGCGCTTCATAGGCCAGCCCGCCGGTCAAAGCACCATCCCCGATGATGACCACAACATAATCGTCCACCCCGCGCAGACGATTGGCGGCGGCAATCCCGTACCCGGCGGAAATCGAGGTGCTCGAGTGCCCCGAAATGAAGGTATCGTGCTCGCTCTCCTGCGGGCGGGTAAAGCCCGACAGACCACCCTCGGTGCGGATGGTGGAAAACTTCTCCTGGCGGCCGGTCAGCAGCTTGTGGGTATAGCACTGGTGGCCAACGTCAAAAACAAAGCGGTCGTGCGGAGAATCAAAACGCCGGTGCAGCGCCACCGTTAGCTCCACCATACCGAGATTGGACGCCAAATGCCCTCCGTTTTGCGATATAACACGAATCAGCTCGGCACGGATTTCATCGCAAAGCTGCGCAAGCTCCTGCCGCGACAGCCCGCGCAAATCCGCCGGCGCACCGATCGTCTGTAACAGCTTCATTCCTTCCACCACACTTCCGCATCCTTTGCTCCCGCGGCCAGTTTCTCTCCATAGCCAGCTGTAGGATTTTCTCGTTGTTCACGCCGCAAAGCTCAAAATAAGCGCCCCTCGTCAATGGGTGCGGGAAAGCAGGTAATCAGCCAGCTCACACAGCACATCGCCCGACGCGCCAAACTTTTGCTGCACCGCTGCTTTTGCCTCCTGCGTCAGCCGCGCGGCTTCGGCGCGGGCCGCATCCGGTCCCAGCAAAGTGTAAAAGGTGGTTTTTTGGTTCTGCGCGTCGCTGCCGGTAGGCTTACCGAGCTGGGCCGCGTCGCCCTCTACATCCAAAATATCGTCGATGATTTGAAACGCCATACCGATGCGCGAGGCATAGGCGCGGGCCGCGTCCCGGCAGGAAGCATCCGCCCCCGCTGCGTAACAGCCGAGCAGGGCGCTGACCACAATCATCGCCCCGGTCTTTCCCCGGTGCATGGCCTCCAGTGTCGGACGGTCAATTTCCTTACCTTCGCTTTCTAGGTCAATGACCTGGCCGCCGACCATCCCCTCAGCCCCCGAGGCCCAGGCAAGTTCGCGCGCGGCCATCAGCATGTTCTGCGCCCCAATGGCGCGTGCATCGCCCGACAGTAACGTCTCAAACGCAAGACTGAGCAGTCCGTCTCCCGCCAGCAGGGCAATGTCCTCCCCAAACGCCTTATGGCAGGAGGGTTTCCCCCGGCGCATATCGTCGTTGTCCATGCAGGGCAGGTCGTCGTGAATGAGGGAATAGGCATGTACCATCTCCACCGCGCAGGCAAACGGCAGGGCGCGGCTGTCCTGCACACCGCAGACCCGGGCAAATTCCAATACCAAAGCGGCCCGAATGCGTTTTCCGCCCCCGAGCAGAGCGTAACCCATGGCCTCGACCACCCGATTTTGCAGCCCGCCTTTCGCGGGCAGGCTTGAAATCAACGCCTCCTCGGTCTGCTGGGCGTCATGCTGCAAGCGTTGCTGAATCATCCTCTTCATCCTTTCCAATTTCCCTGGGGAATATCCGGGCCATACCGACCTCCACGTTTCTCCATCGAACGGTATGGGCTATGAATTTATCTTTCCAATCCCCTCGAAACGACGGGAATGGCGTTCGAGCTTTTGTCCATCAAAAACAGACTTATTCCTCCGCCCGAGCGGTCTCTTTGGCGAGCACTTCGTCCAGGGTGGTTAGCTTCTGCTCGGCCTGCTCCAGCTTTTTGGCGCATACCGAGGTCAGGCGCACCCCTTCCTCATACAGCTTCATCGACTCCTCCAACGGAGCCTGGCCGCTCTCAAGCAGCGATACGATTTCCTCCAGCCGCTTCATAGCGGCGTCAAACGTCATAGCCGGCATGACGAATCCTCCTTTTCCGATGTATGCGAGGACAATATCTCACATTCCACACGGCCATCGTGATACAGCAGCTCCAGCCGATCCCCCGGCGCACTATCGGCGGCCGAGACGACTGGATGACCGGAACGCATGGTCATAGCATAACCCCGCGACAGCACCTTGAGGGGACTGAGCGCCTCCAATCCGGCGACCAGGCTCCCCTGCCGCTGCCGCTGCCGGCGCACATGCTCGCCCCCCGCCGCACGCAGGCGACCGCACAGCCCGTCCAGCCGCTGGGCAAAGGGGATCAGCAGCCGGTCTCCCTGCCGCAGACAGGGCCGGGAAGCCAATGCGCTCCAACGCTCTCGCTGCCGCTCGAGCACCGCCGCCATTTCCCGACGCAGAAGAGCGTCGGCCCCCGCCACCTGCGCCATCAAACGGGTACGCTCGGGCACAGCCAGCTCGGCCGCCGCCGAAGGGGTAGGAGCGCGCAAATCGCTAACAAAATCGCAGATGGTAAAATCGGTCTCATGCCCGACCGCCGATATCACAGGCACGGGACAACGGGCGATGGCGCGGGCTAGCCCCTCGTCGTTAAAGGCCCACAGCTCCTCCATCGAGCCGCCGCCCCGCCCGATGATGATCACGTCGGCGCAGCGTCTGCTTCCCACCGTCTCGACAGCGGCGATGAGTTCCCGGGGAGCGGCGTCCCCCTGCACCAGCACCGGGCAGAGAAGCACCTCGGCAATGGGATACCGTCGCCGCAAAATTTTTAAAATATCCTGCACCGCCGCCCCAGTGGGCGAGGTAACAACGGCAATGCGGTCCGGATAAATCGGAATGGCTTTTTTTCGCGCCGGGTCAAACAGTCCCTCTCCCGCCAGCTTTTGTTTGAGCTGCTCAAAAGCGATACTCAGCGCGCCCACGCCGTCGGGCTGCATGTCCTCAATATAATACTGGTATTGCCCGTCCCGGTCATAAAGCGAAATCCGACCGCGGCAAAGCACCCGCATCCCATTTTGCGGCGCAAAGCGAAGCCGGCTGGCAGCCGATCGAAACATCACCGCGCGCACCAGAGCGCCGTCGTCCTTCAGACTCAGATAAAGATGTCCCGAACGGGCATGGTCGGTAAAATTACTAATCTCGCCCACAACATAAACGTCCGACAGCCGTGGGTCAGATTCCAGCAGAGATTTGACATAGGTATTGAGTTGAGTCACGCTCAAGGTCAGCCCCGACATGGTGCAATCCCCCTCTCGTGCATCATGGCAGCGAGCACCGCCACCCCGGCTGCGTTGTCGCTCGACAGCTCGGGACGGGCAAAGAACGCGCCGTAGCGGCCGGACAGCTCCTCGCGGATGATGGAGTTGGCCATCACCCCGCCGGCATAGACCAGCGGCGGCTTGCCCAGTCCTTCCTGCTCGCAGATACGCAGCAACGCCTCGGTCATCCCCACCAGCGCGGCTTGAATGGAAAGAATGCAGTAACGGGCTACATCCGTGCGTTCCCATCCCTGCTCTAGCAGGCGCTCGCATCGGTTAACCACCCCCGACAGGCAGCAGTCGGTCCCCTTCATAGCCGGGCGCAGAAACTGCGTGCATGTACTCGCGCGGGCCATCTCGTCGAGCGCGCGGCCGGCCGGGAAGGGCAAACCCAGCAACCGTCCCACACGATCCACCACCTGACCGGCATGCAGGTCAAGCCCTCTGGCCCGCAGCTCCACCTGAAAAATACGCTCCCGGTCGGGGCGCACCAGCACCCCCTCGGTGGTACCGCCCGACAGGTGAAAAGCCAGGAAAGGCTGACTCGTCAAATCCAGCCGGCCGGCGCTGCACAGCGCCGCGGCAATATGCCCCGCCTGATGCGAAGTTTCAAACAAAGGCACGCCCGCAGCCGCGGACGCCGTATGGGCGCAGGCGACCCCAACCAGAAAGCAGGGCATATAAGAATCCTGTGCATCCCGCGGCCTTGCCGAAACTCCGATGCAGGAAATCTCCGCAGCCGACTGGGCTACCGCCTGCTCCACCAAGCCGGGAAGCTGCCGGGTATGCAAAAAAACCGCCTCGCTTTGCTGCAGGCCAATGGCCCCGTCCTTGACGGGCAGCAGCCTGCCGGCAGTGGTAAGGCGGTCGCACCCCGGCTGCCAGACGGCTGCCGAGGTGGTATAATTGCTTGTGTCGATGCCGAGCGCCGCTGTCATTGCCCGGCCCCTTCCTTTTCCCGCTGGATAGCCCCGAGCACGCCGTTGATATACACCGCGTCATCCTCATTGGCAAACCGCTTGGCCAGCTCCACCGCCTCGTTGATGGAAACCGAGTCGGGAATATCCTTCTCATACAACAGCTCATAAACGCAAAGACGCATAATGGAAAGCGATACACGGGGAATGCGCGCCTTTTTCCAGCCAATGCAGTGACTTTCAATGGCCTCGTCGATCTCGTCGAGATGAGCAAATACTCCCTCGGCCAGCTGCTCCATAAAAGCATCGCCCGTTAACTCGCGCGCCTGCATGGCCGCCTCAATCGCCTCGGGGATCTCGTAGCCGTGAAAGCTTTTTTCAAACACGAGCAGAAATGCCTGTTCGCGCGCTTCGCTTCGTTTCATAGTAAAGACCAGGTTTTCGCTTTTGCGAAAGCTTCCTTTCTTGGGAAATTGGGACTGCCTTTTCTTTGGTGGCTCCATTGCGTCAGAAACCAACGTGTAAAACAAGGGCAAAGCGGCGCGAGAAAGACGCGCCGCCCGCTGCCTCTTTTTGAAACCGGCTCCCTTCGGGAACCATTATTTTTCTTTTTTCGCCGATTCCTCGGACAAATCAATGTCCTGAATGTTGACGTTCACCTTGCTGACGACACGGCCCGTCATGCTCTGCACCGCGTTTTTCACGCTATTTTGCACTGCCTGGGCAACGTCGGGAATTCTCGCTCCCGGCGCAAGCCGCAGGGAAATATCAATTGTCATAGCGGTATCAATGTTTGTGACCTTGACCGCCGGGACGCTGCGCGCCTTGCGGATAAAGCCCTTGATATCGGCGGGAGCGGCGACGACTGCCCGCACGCCCGGCACATCCTTGGCCGCGACGCTGGCAATTTTGGCGATGACCTCTTGCGAAAGAACAAGATCGCCCACCGTTTTTGTGGTTTTTTCGCTCATTCCAACAGCCTCCTTCTAACCGAAAATGCCGGAGAACCCGGCCCAAGGCAGCGGCTTATCCCACCGCAGCCCCATTTCCAATGACGCGCCTTAATCAGCCGCCTGGAATGCAAAAATTCGGATACGGTTTGAGTATACCACGCCAGCGATTAAAATTCAAGAAAAATTGGTCAGAAAAAGACTGCTGGATGCCGTCCCCTTCCTCAAAAAGCCGGATTGTCAGACATCTCTCGAACGACAAAAGGATATCACGCGTTTACCGGGACGTCGCGCAGCATGAAACCCAAATTACGGCGAAGCGCGCAGCGATCAATTTATACAGTATATTTGTTACTATCAGCAAATTAAAACAACAAACTTGCAAAAGAGCAAAAGGAAAAAATGAGTATCGTATAAAGAGTTCGTGATCGCTCTCCCTCTTTCGCCTCACAGTTAGCACACGCCACCCCCAAACATGCTGAAGAAGGGGACGTTTATAATACCATTGACACTCGCGAACATCGGATAAAAATATCATCCAAAAGGTCGGTGGAAATTCGGAAGTAAAAAAGCATCTGGAAGTCCCGGGCTTTGTGACAGGGGCAGCGTAAGCGTGATTACCATGCCAGGCGGCAACATCATCGTCAACGTCAAGGAAGCCCGCGTTGCCATCAGCAAAGAAACGGCATAGAAAATTATGATAGCTTAGACGAAACAAGCAAGGGTACAAAGCGCCGCAAATATGATAAGAAGTAAGAGGGATCCTCCTGCGGCTGTGGCGACTGCCCCATGAACGGACGCTGTCATTTTCCAACGTAGCAAGCGATTTGTCCCCTATTGGACCATATTGACACCCCCGCCGGCGGGGGGAAAATCGAGCGCTAGGCTATGCTGCCGGTTCTATCCCTATGCGAACTCACGAAGCGATCGAAGTCACATTGGTATCTTACCAAAAACGATCCTCTGACAGGATGGAAAAATCACAGATTTCATCCGATTCTATTCCGTACACCTCGCCGAGCTTCACCTTATAATCCGGGTAATGCAGAAGCTGCGAAACACGATGCTCACCAGAGGCTTCATCGTATTCGTAGATAACGCAAAGCATCCCGTCAGTCAGCATATGCAGGGTATAAAACCGGCTGTCGCTCCTATTGCGAATCCAGTCTGCGGCCGAAGGATCAATCGCAATCACATCGTGTGGAGAGCTTCCTTTTTGAATGGAGGAAAAATCTTTGGACGAATGTATTTCTTTCACATAAACGGCGTGAGACAGCCGAGCGTCATAAGCCTTCTTTTTTTCGTAAGTTCCCTTATAAATTTCATCATGAACCAGCGCAGCCACCGTGTTATAAGGGGAAGCGTTTTGAATCTCCTCATCCACCGGCTTTTCCCACGGTTTCCAAACGCCGTTGACCCATCGTCCCAATTCTCCTTCCGGTCGGCCGCCTTTGTGGGTCAAATAGTTCAAGGGGGTCCATACGCCATTCGACAAGGCGCACTCCATCTCCACCAAATATGGTTTGAAAAAGAGAAAATGCAGCCCGCCCTCCTCGGTTCGATGAACGGCATAAAATCGATTTTCTCCCGTGGTAGCGGTGTAATGAATGGAATCTGTGTAATCCATTATGATAATATGGGACATCATATCCTGGCGCTTTAGCATAAGCCCCAGCCCATAGTAATCGGTCACCCGATTGGACGAAGGATACTCCCGCAGCAATTCCATCAGCCGCCCTTCTACGGGCCGATGCGCTAATGCCGGTGGGACATCCGTCGGAGTATCGGATGCGACCGCCGCGGGCGGTTTCGGGTTTTGCGCGGTCGGGCTGGATGCTGTCTCCGCCGCCGAGGGACTGGAATCAATCTTCTCCGTCCCGGACGGCGTCGGCTTCCATGAACTTTGATTCGCGTCGCGGCCGCTTTGTTCGGTTGACGTTGACTCGGTCTCTTCCTCCAGCGGCTCGGTAAGCTCCTGGATATCCTCCGGCCCCTCGGGGTAAGAAATCTCTCCCGGCATCCTATCGCCCGATGTAAGCGGTTCCTTTTGAGTGACCACAGCCTCTCTGCTGCATCCTCCGGCCCCGACAAACAGGAGCATCGACATGGCCAGCGCCAATCCCCGTTTGATTTTCAGCATACAATATCCCTCCTGTGATTTGATGATAATAGGAAATATCCTGTGTCATTCATCAAACGGCTTTTCCGATATTTTCGTTCACATATTCGCGCAAAGGCAACCTGCATACCAGATTTTCAAATATATCACAACATAATTTATCGAAAAATCAAATATATGTATTGCCAGTTATTAAAAAATCCTTCTCCAATGAATGGAGAAGGATTTTTTATCACCCTTGCGGATTATCGAGCAATTTCGCTGCAAATTCCTTCATTTCCTGAACGTTGTTCAGCGCCGTTCCCGACTGCTTGATGGTCTCCTGCACAAAAATGGGCAGCGTATTAAAATATTCCTGCATGGCCGGATCGTTTTGAAACTGCTGGTTGGACATAGTATCCACCATCCTTTCCCCTTGTTTCGGCTTCTTCGCCGTGAATAGAGTGTGTTCACACTCTAGTATATACTGGAACGGCTTCCTTCATCCATTTCCACGGCAGCGAACCAAAATTATATTTAAATGATAAAAATATGATATACTGATAAAAAAGAGCCAACCTTTTTGCACACACCGTGTCTATTAGGGTGAAAGCAGCTTTCAAGGAGTTTTGCGGATGAACAAACAAGAAGCCGAAAAAACAATCGTTGAATACACAAGGCCGGTGTTTGGCTTTGCTCTCAAACGGTGCAAGAGCCTGCAGGACGCTGAGGATTTGTCGCAGAAAATTGCGCGCAAAGCCTTTGAGTCTCTGTGCGCCCGAGACGACATTGAAGATACCGGCAAATTTATCTGGACGATTGCACATCATGCTTTGAGCAATTATTACCGCGATCATCCGCATCAATGGATTGGCGCACCGCTGGACGAGGCCGGGCAAGCCCTCTGCGACGACGTGGATGTCGCGGAACAATTGGCAACGATGGAAACCGTCGAAAAGCTGCGCAACGAGATTGCGTATTTATCCAAGCTACAGCGCCGCATCGTGATTGCCTATTATTATGAAAATAAGAAGCAAAGTGATATCGCCCGAGAGCTTGGGCTTTCGTCCGGTACCGTGAAATGGCATCTGTTTGAAGCAAAAAAAGATTTAAAGCGAGGGATGCAAATCATGAGAACACCCGGTGAATTAAAATTCAATCCCATTCGGTTTGGCTTGTGCGGAACCAACGGCTCGATCGGCAGCAAAGGAGATAACAGCAATTTTTCCGAAGCGCGTTGTCTCAGAACATTGAATACGCGGTCTGGAAAAAGCCCAAAACCATCAACGAAATTGCCGGCGATTTGGGAGTTTCTCCGGTCTATGTGGAAAGCGAGGCGGAGTATCTTGCGCAGTACGGTTTTTTGACCAAGCACGGCGAAACCTATCTTTGCAATATTCTGCTCGACGAACCAACGCCAGAGCTGAATCAACTGCACGATGAAGTGTACGAAAA
>CABQCM010000016.1 GCA_902462665.1 uncultured Oscillospiraceae bacterium
GGGCTTTACTGTTACTAGAATTATGCCGCGTGGCAGCGATATACGAAAAAATATCTTCTGTTCCTCATTTGAGATACGGCTTGTTTCGCCCCCCGCTATAATAGCTAAAGCTATTTGGCGTTTGTATGATTTCTCTTGCAAATATCAAAAAGGCAACAAAAGAAGGCGTGGGGTTAAACTTATATACCGTTTGTAGTTCGTCGTCCATCTCGATTTGCGTTTGATTCAGTAAATTATATTTTTTCAGAATTTCGATTACTTGCAGCGCTTGATCGGGTTCCATTCCCATGTTTTTTACAAATAAATTATGAGTAAAAGCATGATGGCTCTCTCGTTGATTTAACATAACACATGCGTTGAAAACGTTCTCGTCGGAAAAATCCTTGAAAAAAGACAGATAGTCCACACCATGGAACAAGGCTGTTTCGGTATCTCGAATTTCCGGAACTAACAGGAAATATTGAAGCCGGTTTGCGATCCCCATTCTTGTGAATCCATAATCCGTCATGATACTGGAATAGGTTTGTTCCTGTTCACCCAGTTCTTTTTCGTAATCCTCAATACAACCGTCTTTTGGTATTTTCCCAAACAATGCCCGCTCCATATCCCAACAATAATTAAAGACCAGCTTAAAACGTTCTTCGATGGAAGCGTTTCTGATTTTATTGCAAAACACGGTTTGCAAATCACTGTAGTCCGTGATATTGCGTCCGAACAGAGAATCCATTGAAACTTCAAAAAAGTCTGCAATTTTCGGAAGAACCTCCGTGTCTGGAACACCGCCGTTTTCCCATTTGGAAACTGCCTGTGCGGTTACGCCAACATAATTTGCAAGTTCATCTTGCTTTATTCCGCGTTCCTTACGCATGGACGCTATTTGTTTACCGATCGTTTGAACACCCATTGTTTCACTCCATTCGTTTTTTATATTGGAAAGCCGCTTTCACTGTGCTTATTATAGAATGGCTTTCGGTTGATTTCAATGGAGGGAATATGGATTAAAACAAATATAAGTTGATCTTATTTCACAAAAACAACCGAAAGTTGATTTTGGGTTAATGGACATGAAAGAAAAGTTAGCATAAAAGACCCTATGTCCCGGCGGAACAAGGGCCTTTTTGAGGGCAGGGCTATCATTCAAGCTTATTTTGCCGCAGTTTCGCAACAATACGTTTCAGAGTTTATCCTTCTAAGTTTACATTAGATAAAACAACATTCCGATGAACCAAACCAATATACTTTTTAACGAGAGAACCTTAATTTTTTACTGAATCAATAAAAAACGAGGATGATTTTTCCGTGGCCCTTCAAAAGCTCATTGCTTTGGTTTCTGCCAATGCTTCAGTTTTGGCAGCTGTGATTCAAAATAGGCCCGTGCCTGCTCTACAGGCCAATTTTCGTTTGACATATGATCGACAAGAAAATCGGTTAATTCCTCAAGACTGGTGTAAACAAATTTCCCGTCATGATAGCACCATTTGCAGTATTCTTCGTTGAATGTACCATCCGTCTCTTTGCTGGTTGAAGCATCGTCCAGGGGCATGCCGCAGCATTGGCAGATCAGTTTTCGCGGAGAGCCCAAAAGAGTATTGATGGAAACATCAAACAGCTTTGACAGCAGTTTTAATGTTTCTGTATTCGGTACGGTTTCACCCGTTTCCCAACGAGATACCGCTTGCCGGGTCACATAAATCTTTTCTGCAAGTTCATCTTGAGATAACCCGTCTCTGGTGCGCAGTTTCAATATAACATCTTTTGCTTCCATATCAATTATCACCTCGTAAATATTATGCCATTGTTATTGCGTAAAAGCAAGCAACGCGCTGTTGCTGTTTCATAGCCCATAAAAAGTGCCGCAAAGCATGAACGCTTTGCGGTGTATTTGAAATAGAAAAGTCAACGATTTTTAAACAATCAACTTTTTTGAACCCGTGGCATCCAGAAAAGGTTGTCAGTAAGCCCAGAGCATTGTAAGCGTGTTTACAAGCGAGCAGCGAAGGCCCAGCGTGAAGGAGACGCTGCAAAATAAGCACGCTGGCAACGTGTCTAAGCACTATAAAAAGATATATTTGCGATTTGGATGAGGAGGCAGACAACAAATCAGCCGTAGCAAAGTCTGCTTTGCTACGACCTATAAGGGTGAGACGAAAAGAATCCCATGCTGAAATCACAAGGGTCGAATTAATAAACGGGATATTATAACTTTTTGGGGCTTCTGAACCTTTTGACCAATCCACTGCCATAAATAATTTATGAAGCTGTTCAACGGGCAAATTTCTCATTATAGCTCATAAAATAAAAGGAGTCGACTGTTTTACAACAAGAATCGACTTCTTTTGACTATGGCAAAGGACTCTAATTTTGATACAATGCACCCCCTTTGGAAGTTAGGGGGTGCATTTTTGATAAGGGGGTGCAAAGCAAATGGTGCAGTTCATATCGCAAACTGCACCATTTCTTTTATAACGATATATGTACTTTATCATCTTTCTTCATTTCCAGTACAAATTACAGGAATACTGATCTCCGTTACAAATTTTTCGGTATCATTGGTAATTCCGTAGTCGATCATTGTAATCTCACGGGAAAAGCCGCTGATTTTAAGCTTATGCTCTGCAATATAATTTATCAGCTTCCGATATTGTTCCGGTGACTGTGCATGGCTGCCGTGAAAGCGGACAGACACGCAAAGCGTTTCAGGAAGTGCCATTGTCTTGCCGTTGAAATGATCTTCCTCGTCAAGAATCAGAAAAATGCCGTCATAGTTATCGAAGCAACTTTCTCTTAGACTTTCCTCCGAAATGCCGACACCAACCTTGCCGAGAAAAACGAGCGCTTCCGCCTGCGTTTCTTCCAGCTTTCGAATCGGAGTTTCCATATCGAGAAAGCTGCGTATTTCAAGCGAATCCCGAACCCACACAATACGGCAAGGCTCTTTATGGATTAGTTTTACACTGTCAAATTTTGAATTTTTTGCATCGGCAATCGTGCGAAGCCGATTATCGATCTTTCTTTCTATGCGTTTTAATTCTGCTTGCTTTGCAATCACTGCTTCCTTTTGCTGGCGTAATTTTTCTTCGATACGCTCCACATCACGGTTGCCGAGAAAATCTGCAATTTCAGATAACGGAAGATCGAGGGCACGCAAATAACGTATTGTATTCAACACCTCAAATTGGCGGGTGCTGTAATAACGGTAGCCGCTGTCAGGATCAATGTGTTCCGGCGTGAGAATTCCAACATCCTCATAATGGCGTAGGCTGCTGACACTGATATGAAACAGCTTTGCCACATCTCCTATTGAAAACAGTTTAGGCATATCCATTTAAGTCCCCTCCATAACAGTCTTTTTGCTTTTGCGTGTAATAAGTGCAAAAGCGATAATGCAGATAATAACTGAAATCAGCGACCCGGAAGCTGTGGCAAGCCCCATTGGAAACAGCGTTGTCGGAAACATTTTTGAAGTCATATATACGCCGGGAACACGCATGAGCAAAATAGCGGAGAGATTGTGAATGAAAGAGATGCCTGACTTTCCCAACGCACAGAAATAGCCGCTGAAGCAGAAGTGAACGCCGGCAAAAATGCAATCCCACACATAGCCGCGCAGGTATTGTCCACCGAGCCGGGCGACCTCTGCACCCTCAGCCGTGCTTGCATCGGTAAAAAGCGAAACGACAGGTTCTGCAATAAACTGCATCGTAACGGCGACCACAATTCCGAAACCGACTGCAAGCATGGCAGCATAACGCAAGGTTGCCACCGTCCGCTTCGGTTTGTTTGCTCCGATATTTTGTGCGCCGAGCGCAGAAACGGTAGAGAGCATAGAGGACGGAATCAAAAACAGAAAACTCATAACCTTTTCTACAATGCCTACCGCTGCCGAATCATTTAATCCCCGATGATTGGCGATAATCGTAATGACGATAAAAGCAATTTGTATCAGCCCATCCTGAAAGGCAACGGGAACTCCGATTTTGAGTATTTGCCCCATAACGGGACGCTGTGGCTTAAAATCGGCTTTCGATACGGAAACGCCTATTTTGCGTTTCAGGATTACAGCAAGAGATACAACGACGCTGATTGCCTGTGAAAGTGTCGTACCGAGCGCTGCTCCAGCAGGGCCAATATGGAACACTCCCATAAATAGGTAGTCCAAACCGATATTAGCAGCACACGCCACAGCAATAAAATACATCGGACTTTTGGAATCGCCCATACCGCGAAAAATTGCGCTGATCACATTGTACGCAGTAATAAACGGAATACCGATAAAACAGATGGTAAGATAGTTCACTGTGCCGGGAACGGCGTCAGCAGGGGTAGACATGACAGTGGTAATCGGTCTTACTAACACCACAAGAATCACCGTCAGCACAATAGATACCGCCATAAACAGTGTGACGGTGTTGCCAATACCACGTGCAGCCTTTTTCTTATCTTTGCCGCCGATAGCCTGTCCGATGGACACCGTAGCGCCCATAGCAAGTCCCACGATCATAACCGTAAGCATGTGCATAACCTGTGAGCCGATGGAAACCGCTGTTGTGCTGGCAACTCCCTCAAACTGACCGATTATGTAAAGGTCAGCCATTCCGTACAGCGTTTGCAGCAGATAAGATAAAAAGTACGGCAGCGAAAATATAACGATATTTTTGAATACACTGCCGGTTGTCAGATTTCTCTCCATGAATTTTGCTCCTTGATTTGTTTTTACTTATATTATAAACTCTATAACTATTGTAGAGTCAATGGAGTGATTGACTTTTTATAAATTTTTAATACTGCGGTACACTGTACCCAAGAATCTCACAATGCCCCCGAAAAAAGGTTGAGCCAAACAGTGAAACCCTGTTTTATCAGAAAGCAGTGTTAGTGTTTGGTTATAAATTTAGTGCTGACAGTCTAGGAAAATGATATATTATTTATGGCTCACCTATCTACCTGTGAATAAAAAATAAGAACGCTAATTTTGATACAAAATTAGCGTTCTTATTTGGCGGAGAGAGAGGGATTCGAACCCCCGGCCCTTGCGGGTCACTGGTTTTCAAGACCAGCTCCATAAACCACTCGGACATCTCTCCCAATTTACATTCCCCATAAGGAAACGTAATGTTATTATAACAGACGCAGCCCCCGTTTTCAATCCCCTTTGCGGAGGACTTCGGCCAAATTTTCCATCGGCCAAACAGCTACGACGCATTTTTTCAAGCGGTTCCCTTAGGATGGCAGACGTGAGCTTTCCCCCACGCCGCTTTCATTGAGTACCAATAGGTCGCCGGCGCGTATCTTGGTGCTCCCGTTTGGAATTACGGTTTTGTTCCCCCGTCGAATGAGAATGATAAGCATTTCGCGGGGTAGGCCAAGTTGAGAGATGCGTTGTCCGCACCAGTCGTGATCCTCGTCGACGGCCACCTCGGTCAGCTTGATTTTGCCGTCGTCACGATAGGCCGCGGCGCCCAGCACCAGCTCGTCGCCCTGTCGGATAACCGTGCCGCCGTCGGGTACCACGTTGCGGGCGGGGGGAGCGTCCCCGCGGCATTCTCCTCTGCCGCGCGAATCCGTCTGGCGCAGGATAAAAATAAGCAGGGTGTCAGGAGGCAGCGGCAGAGAACGGACCTGCACGCCAATCCAGGGGTGCCCCGGCCCGATTGCCAGACGAATGCACTGCACGGCCGCTTCCTCGGTGTAGTCGTTGAAGGTCTTGAGCACGTCCCCCTCGGTGTTAATCATGCCCAACTTTCGGGATAACAAGGGCAGGAGGGTCCCCTGCAGAGAGATGGAAAGTAATACAATGAAAAAGACGATATGAAACACATCGCTTTGCAGGGAATCGCTGCCCACGGTGGCCATGATAGCAAAAACAATGGAGGACGCGCCCCGCAGCCCGGCGAACGAGACCACCGCCTGCTGCCGCGCTTTCGAGCGAAAGGGCCATAGAATGGCCATAACCGCCGCCGGGCGGGCAACCAGAGTTAAAAACAAGGCAATGAGCACCGAGGGGAACAGCACCGCCGGGAGCCGGGATGGAAAGGCAAGCAAACCGAGCGCAAAGAAAATGAGCATCTGCATCAGACTGGTTAACCCATCAAAAAAGTGCACTAGGGATTTCTTGTCGGGCAGCTGCTGATTGCCCAGCACAATGCCGGCGAGGTACGCGCTAAGGTAACCGTTGCCCCCCGCCAGGGTGGGTAGAGCGTAGGACAGCACGGCCACCGCTATCATAAACGCTGCGCTAAGGCCGTCGGCGCCAAAGCGAAAATGGCGTAAAAACCATCCGGTGCCCAGTGCAAGCGCAACACCCACCGCCGTGCCGAATACCACCTGTGAAAAGACCAGCCAGACCATCCCTCCCAACGAGGCGTTTCCCTTCATCAAGGAGAGGATGACGGTGGTGAGCATATAGGCCCAGGGATCGTTGCTTCCGCTTTCCACCTCCAGCATGGAGTCGGTATTGTATTTGAGCGACAGCCTGCGGGAGCGCAGCACTGAGAATACCGACGCCGCGTCGGTACAGCTGAGCACCGCCCCGATGAGCAGCCCTTCGAGCAGGGGCATTCCCAGGATAAAGTGGCAGAACACACCCGTCAAGCCGCAGGTCGCGGCCACCCCCACCGAAGAAAGCAGGATAGATTGGGCGGCGACCGGCCGCGCCGTCTTCCATCGGGTACCGAAACCGCCGTAAAACATAATGAAAATCAGGGCGATGGAGCACACCCGTTCGGCGGCCGCGTAATCGCTGAATTCGATTTTTAACAAACCATCCGAACCGCAGAGCATCCCCAAAAGAATGAAAGCCAGCAGCATAGGGACGCCAAACCGGCTGGCCAACTTATTGCTCAATACGCAGGCCACGATAGCCAATGCAATCAAAACCAGAATGAACGCCATACCGCTTGCCTCCTTCCTCTATGAATATATATGCTCCAGTCATCGCGCCATGATTTTTTGTCATGGCGTACAAAGGCTGCCGTAAACCCGGAGTCCGAAACAAGAGAATTCTTTGTTCTATGTTGAAATGTTAGGATATATTGTACCACAGATTTTAAATTACAGGGTGCAAAAATTCAAAAAATATGTTAAGATAATGCGTATCTGCGCGCGTTGACCGCGGCACAATGGGAGAGGATGATTCGTTGATTACATTAGGAACGCTTCAAATCAACTGCGGCGCTGCTCTGGCCCCTATGGCGGGAATTGCCGATCGGGCAATGCGGGAGCTTTGCATGGAATACGGCGCGGCCTTCGCGGTAGGTGAGCTGGCCTCGGCACGAGGCATTTGCCTGTCGGATAGAAAATCCACCGAATTGCTTTTCGTCTCGCCTCAGGAACGCCCGATGGGAGTGCAGCTTTTTGGCGGCGAGGCAGGCGTTATGGCCGATGCGGCAAAACGCGCCATGGAATTTGCCCCCGACTTTATCGATATCAACATGGGTTGCCCCGCGCCCAAGGTAGCGGGCAACGGGGGTGGCAGCGCCCTGATGAAGGACCCAGTTCTCGCGGCCAGCATCGTCAAAGCAGTCGTGCGCGCCGTCGATGTTCCGGTCACCTTTAAAATCCGCGCCGGCTGGGACGGCGAGCATCTCAACGCCGTCGAGCTGGCCCTGCGTTGTGAGGATGCGGGAGCCGTGATGTGCACCGTACACGGCCGTACCCGCGAGCAGCGATATGCTCCGCCGGTCAATCTGGACATCATCCGTGACGTAAAGCAGGCCCTTTCAATTCCGGTCATCGGGAATGGGGACATTACCTCGCCCCAGGAGGCGGCCGCCATGCTGGAACATACCGGCTGCGATATGGTCATGGTCGGGCGCGCAGCAGCCGGCGCCCCTTGGATTTTTCAACAGATTACAGAATATTTGCGTACCGGTAGACTCCTGACTTCCCCGCCCCTGGAGAAACGCATGGCGGTACTGCGCCGGCAGGTGGGACGGATGATCGAATACAAAGGAGAAACCATCGCCATGCTTCAGGCACGCAAGCAAGCCTCTTTTTATATGCGTGGCATTCGCGGAGCCGCACGCCTGCGCACCCTATGCGGCTCTATGCGCTGTATGGACGATCTTGACGCTCTCATTGACGAGGTTCTGGCCTGTGGAGAAGGCGATCGTGCAGCCGAATAAAGCGACCTCCTGTCCGTTTCTTCCCTCAAATACGTCATCGGCTGTTTGACCACCACATTCTAGCTTTATGATCGCCCCCTTAGACCAAGCTCGTCTGCTCGTGTGGGCGTGGTTCTTCCCACCGGTTTAAACAAAATGGCGTTGTTACCCATTGCTTGACAAGGGGCAACAACGCCTATGGCGGAGCAAAAGGCCGACGCGTAACGTTCTTGGTATTCGCCCAATCTTTGCTTCGAGATAAGGAAAGGCTTGGCGCAAAACGAAGAACCCGTCTTTCATCGGCCGCCGGTAGAAATCAAAGTATTTCAAATGGAATCGGCGTCGTCTGTCTTACAGCACTCATTGCGTCGGTTTATCCAGCCGGTGGACAGATCCATTGCCGCGCGGGTCGCGTTGGTGCAGTTCAGAGCATTGAGCATGACAAAATCGTGAATGGTACCGCCCAACCGTGCGGAGGTTACATCCACGCCAGCCAGCCGCAGCCTGCGCGCATAGGCCTCTCCCTCATCGCGCAGCACATCCGCCTCCCCGTTGATTATCATGGCGGGAGGTAATCCGCGAAGTTCTTCCAGGGTGGCGCGCAGCGGCGACGCGGTGATCTGCGTCCTTTGACGCAGGGAGGGACAATACTGGTTCCAAAACCACATCATTCCCGCCCGGGTAAGATAATAGCCCTTTGCGAACTGACGGTAAGACGGGGTATCAAAATTACAGTTGGTCACTGGATAATAGAGCAGTTGTTTCTGCAGACAAGGGCCTCCCCGGAATTTGGCCAGCAGGGTTATGGCCGCAGTCAGATTGCCTCCCACGCTGTCCCCTGCTATCGTCAGGGCATCGAGCCGGCAGCCCCATCCAAGCTGTTGGAACAGCGCCGGAAGCATACACAAAATACGATAGCACTGCTCCATTGCCACAGGATACCGCGCCTCGGGTGAACGGGTATATTCGGGAAAAACCACAATGGAATTGGTGCGTTCGGCCAGTTCTCGTACCAGCTTATCGTGGGTGTGCAGACTGCCGAACACCCAACCGGCTCCATGAAGATAATAGATTACATTGGGCGTGCCGGTACAGGACTCCGGTCGAATGAAGTGAACGTTAACCTGACCCCATTCGCCTGTATCCACTGGCAGAGTCATTACTACCGCATTGTATCGAAAGACCGGAGTGTTTTGAAGCTTTTCGAGCGCCTGGCGTCCCTGCTCGGGCGGAAGCTGAAAAATCAGCGGCGGCACGCTGCTTTCCACGCATACCGCTTGGGCGGCCGGTTCCAAAGGGATTGCTGTTTGCATTCGGATTCTCCTTTTATATAAGGTTTCCGCCAGATAGAGAACATCGGGTTTTGGCAGACAAAATTCCCCTGAAACTAGATGAAAAGCTTCGGAATACGGCCGTATGCCTACGTTGTTTACCGCCATTTCAAAAATTTTTTGTAAGCCGAAACTGCTTTACACCGAAAACAAGGAATTTTTTTGAAACACAAGACAAAAAGCGCAGAAAGACGATCGCCTTTCGAACATTTTTAACGCCGTAGTTCGAAAAAATTCTTGTTTTCGACAGTTTTCTCCCTATCCGGTGGAAACCAAGACTAGAATGGCAAGAGCGGCCGACGGGCCGGACATACCATTCGATTAAAATAATGCTCCGTGAAACGCATTTCCATTTCAGGGCCAGAACGCTGCAATGACAGTGTTCTCCAAAACGAAAAATGTAGGATTTCTTTTGCGGCATTACTATTTCATTTTATGCGCTGGATACCACTTTGGGGACATGCCGTGGATTCGAAGTGTTTTGTTAAGTTGCACAAAAATCTTCGGGGCACTTGTCGTACAGAAATAACAAATTCGCTCGATTTCACGAAATTCGACTGGCGCAAGACCTGAAAAAGTGGTATAATGTCTGCAAAGCAGCCATTATACTTGGATTTTTATCGCTCGCCTACGGCGATAGCGTATTATACCATTCACGCTTCGCGTTCATGGTATAATGTCCGCAAAGCGGACATTATACTTTGATTTTGATCACCCACCTACGGTGATGGCGTATTATACCATTCACGCTTCGCGTTCATGGTATAATGTCCGCAAAATCGGACATTATACTTTGATTTTGATCACCCACCTACGGTGATGGCGTATTATACCA
>CABQCM010000017.1 GCA_902462665.1 uncultured Oscillospiraceae bacterium
GCTTATATTCCGCCATACACACAAGTGGAGCAGCCACAGTAGCGGCAATGGATTTTTCCGGTTGGTACTGGATTGATAATATAACACCCCCCGGGTGATTCTGAATGAATTACCCGGGGGATGTTATTGGTTTTATTGATTCAGTTGCAGCTTGCCAAATTCCGATACCGGCGCATGGCATGCGCCATTCTCACAAAGATACCATGCTGCACCGCTTTTTGGAACAGGATAGTCTTTGGTAAACGGGGCACAGACAGCCAGGGCCTCGGCGTTTTCCACGGTTTTTACCAGAATGCTCAAATCCTCCGCCGGATGGGCTTGCAGAAATTGAATCAACTCTTGGGGAACGCCTGCGCTGGACGCGCAGACCAATTCCCGGTGGGGATAGAGCGCGTCGGCCAGAGCAGTCAGCGCAAAGGCGTACCCGGCGGGATAATGCTCGGCCTCACCGGCTATAAATTGAAGCTGCCGATTTGCCGCGTCCTGCCAGCATGGCTCGCCGGTGAAGGCGGCGAGACGGCATAATACCGCCGCTGCGGTCGAATTACCCGATGGCATCGCGCCATCGTAGGTTTCTTTGGGACGGGCAATCAGTCGTTCGGCGTCCGAGGCGGTGATGAAGTATCCTCCATGTTCCTTGTCCTCAAACAAATCCACCATCTGCCGGGCTCTCTCAACGGCATGCTGCAGATAAACTGGTTCCAAGGTCAAGCGGTAAAGCTCGGTCAGGGCCAGGGCATAAACGGCATAGTCCTCCAATTGCCCGGCGTGGGCCGCTTCCGAGTCCCGCCAACGGAGATAGAGACGGTTTTTCCCGTCGGTCATATTTTCCTCGATAAACTGCGCCGCCCGTTTCGCCGCCCGGCTGTACCGCTCCTCTTTTAAAATCCGGCCTGCCTGGGCAAGGGCGAGGATGGTCCAGGCGTTCCACGACAGCAGGATTTTATCGTCCTTGTGGAGCGCGGTTCGCTGGGTTCGATAGGCGCGCAGCCTTTGAAGCCGTTGGTCGTCCGCAGGAACAGGGGGTGCTTCCTGCCCAATGCGATTCGGGATACTCTTGCCTTCAAAATTGCCCTGCTCGGTAATCCCGTAGCGGCGGCAAATTTCCTGAGCATCGGTCTCGCCCAAAGCTTCGCGTACTTGTGCCGGAGTAAAAAGATAATATTTTCCCTCTACGCCATCGCTGTCCGCATCCTGCCCGCAGAAAAAGCCGCCGGAGCCGTCGGTTAACTCCCGGAGAATATAATCGGCTGTGCGGCGCGCCGTGTCCGCGTAGCTTTCTTTGCCGGTGATCTGGTAGGCTCTTCCATACACTATCAGCAGCAGAGCGTTGTCGTAGAGCATTTTCTCAAAGTGCGGAGCCAGCCACTTCTCGTCGGTGGAATAACGGGAAAAGCCGCCGCCAAACTGGTCGTGGATGCCGCCGCGCTCCATGGCCTCCAGCGTAGCTTCGGCCATGGCCAGGGCGTGAGGTTCCTGCTCCAACCGAGCGTACCGCATCAAAAACAGCAGGTTATGAGGCGCGGGAAACTTTGGCGCGGGGCCAAACCCGCCCCACTGCGTGTCAAACCGCTGGCAGAAAAGTCGGTATCCCTGGCGCAGCAGCTCCTTATCCGGCTCCTTGCCGTGCGGCGGCGAAGCCTGTCCAATGGCCTCCGCAATCTGTTCCCCGGCTTCCAGAAGCTGCGTGCGGTCATTTTTCCACATCCGCGCGATTTGTTCGAGAATATCCGTCAGCCCCGGCTGGCCGTAGCGGCGGTTTTTGGGAAAGTACGTCCCTGCGAAAAAGGGCTTTTGTTCGGGCGTCATGATGATGGTAAGCGGCCAGCCCCCCGCGCCGGTGAGCGCGTGGCATACCTCCATATAAACCGCGTCCACGTCCGGGCGTTCCTCCCGATCGACCTTGACGCACACAAAGTCCTGGTTTAAAATTTCGGCGATCCGCGTGTCTTCAAAGGATTCGTGCGCCATGACATGGCACCAATGGCAGGTAGAGTAGCCAATACTTAAAAATACCGGCTTGTCCTGCGCGGCCGCTTGTTCGAAGGCCTTGGCCGTCCAGGGGTACCAGTCGACCGGGTTAGCCGCATGCTGGAGCAGGTAGGGGGATTTTTCGGTTTGTAAATGATTCATTTTGCTTCCTCTTTCGCGTCTTTTTCTTAGTGTCTCTCATCAAAGGGCGGATATTACGAAGCGTTTCTTCGAAAAAAGCTGGAATTTTTATCTTTGGAAGACTATTATTTTTAGAATCTGCTATACTGAATTGACGCGGCGTGATCTGCCGCTTTGCGAAAAAAGAAAGGAAGATACGATGAACCGTTTTCAAGTGGCGTTGCTACAGCTTCTTCCCTGCCCAACGCAGGAGGAAAACCTTCAAAAAGGGCTGGCCGCCTGCTGCGCGGCAAAAGAAATGGGGGCGGATCTCGCCCTCTTTCCAGAAATTTGGAATACGGGCTATGGGATTCCGCAGGAGTCGGACGCCCAGAAAGCGGCGTCGATTGGCAGAGACAGCGCCTTTGTCCGCGCTTTTGCCTCTCTGGCAAAGGAGCTTAACATGGCCATCGCCATTACTTTTTTGGAGCAATACCAGCCGTCGGCGCGCAACACCGTCTGCGTGTTCGACCGGTTTGGAAAGCTGGCGTTGACCTACGCCAAGGTGCATACCTGTGACTTTGGCGACGAAAGGGTACTGACAGCGGGAGACGATTTTCCCGTCGCCGAGCTGGACACCGGCAGCGACGTTGTGAAGATCGGCTGTATGATTTGCTATGACCGTGAGTTCCCCGAAAGCGCGCGAATTCTGATGCTCGGCGGCGCGGAGATTCTTCTCGTGCCCAACGCCTGCCCCATGGAAATCAATCGCATTTCCCAGCTTCGCGCCCGCGCCTATGAAAATATGGTCGGCGTTGCCACAGCAAACTATCCCGTGGGCCAGCCCGACTGCAACGGCCATTCCACCGCCTTTGACCCTATCGCCTACCGCCCCGGCGAGCCCGGCTCCCGGGATACCCTGATTGTGGAGGCGGGCGAACGGGAGGGGATTTATCTTGCCGATTTTCCCATGGATGAAATCCGCGCCTACCGCCAAAGCGAGGTGCATGGCAATGCTTACCGTCATCCACAGAAATATACAAAGCTGGTGGAGGAAACCATCTGTGAGCCTTTTCTTCGTTCGGATTACCGAAGATGAACTCGCGGCTACAACAAAAAAAGCGCCGTCGGTGGAAAAATTCCACCGGCGGCGCTGATTAATTTTTACGCAGCGAAAGCCATCCCTTATCCCTGTCGTGTGTATTCAAAAAAACCGTCGAGCATGGTCTGACCGTCGTCCTCCGGAGAGGGAGCACCACCCGACGCACATTCCGCCCGGGGCTTTTTGGGACGGTGCGCCGCCCCGCCCGCTACCCGACGAAGCAGCGTCTCAAACGAGCCTTTTCCCGGCTTGGCGCAGGGAGCGGACGTTTCCTTATTCTCCTGTGCAGTCGGGTTTTGTTTTGGCTGTACGACGTCCCATCCCTCGAGATGAGAATCGGACGCAGTCAGAGAAGCTGAGCGCGGCGCGGCGGGCTTGTCCCAATCGGACGGCTCGGGTTCGCAGCCTTGCTCGGCCGTTTCTAGCGGCGGGGAGGCGGCCATCGGCTGCTCCGTTTCAATGAATGTATCCAAATTGGCAAGAACCTCTTCGGCGGGATGCTCCTGCCGCTCTTTCACCTGGGACCGGCAGACCGCACGGGGAGATGGCGGCGTATCGGGTTCGGCCGGTTTGGGGATGACGATATGATATTCGATAAACCGCTCGCTCTCCTGCTTGTCCGAGCGGGCGTTGACCCCCGCGCGGCGCATGGTATCCACTGCGTGATTGATGGTGTTGACAAACAGCCTCAAATCCCGAAACACCGGCGAACGTTTGGGAGAAGCCGGGGGCGGCTCCAGCATTCGATTGACCAGAGCTTCGGCCTCGCCCACCGTCATCTGGTTGGCAATCATTGTGTTGAGGGCTTCCTCGCGGCGCTGCGGTTCCAGGCGCAGCAGAGCGCGGGCATGACGTTCGCACAGCCCGGCCGCCTCAATGCGCTTGCGCTGCCAAGGATGAAGCTGCAGCAGCCGCAGCTTGTTCGCCAGAGTGGACTGGGCTTTTCCCAGACGCAGGGCTGCTTCCTCCCGTGTCAAGCCCCCCTCGGTGATAAGCCGCTGAATCCCCTCAGCTTCTTCAAAGCAGCTCAAATCCTCCCGCTGCAAATTTTCCATCAGCGCGAGCACGGCGGCTTGCTGCTCGTTGGCCTCGATCAGGATGCAGGGGACATGGGTTAATCCTGCCAGACGGGCGGCGCGCAGGCGACGCTCCCCTGCAATCAGGATGGTGCGTCCTCGTTCGTCCCGCCGGACGCTGAGCGGCTGTAAAATACCATTTTGCCTCACGCTGGAGGCCAGGGCCATCATTTCTCCCTCGTCGAACCGCTTGCGCGGCTGCGCGGGATTGGGATCAATTTCATCGGTCTTAAGCTGAAGCACCGGCTGCACCCGCATGCGTTCGGACGCGGAGCGAATGCGTTGGGATGCGGTACGCATCGCGGTTGTAAACATGGTTGACATCACCGTTCCTTTTTGTGTGGTCGTATACTATGAGGCAAACAAACCCGAATCGTCTCTCGGCAGTCCAAACCGTTCGTCTGACGTTTTGCCGTCCTTGACAGGTTAGAAAGCCTGCCTACGTCCCTCGCACCCTCGGGTGAGCACTTTGTTCACGCTGGGAGATGCGCAGCGGTTGATACGCAGGAGCGCGGGCAAAAAAGACCGTAGAACAACCTGGCGTATGATCAAGGGCGTTGACGCCGGTTCAGCCCAAACTTATTGGTATCAACTGATTTATGTTCGTCTGTCTCATGGTATTGTGGCAGATACTTTTATAGAGACTCGCCTTTTTTCTCTGCGGACGGCGGACTCTATGTTTTACCGGAAACAACCGCTTGTCCGTCCCGCGAGAAAAAACGAACCCCCTCCAATGTGGTCATTTTACCACAGGAGGGGGAATTTTTTTATCAAAGCGACGCGAGCGGATTTGCTCTGTTTGCCGTCCTTATAAAGGATTTTTCGCGATTTTTGTCCCCTTGCGGGGGTATCCTGTCGGGGTAGGGCGAATCTTTTTTATGACAATGACCCGCCGTTCGCTGCCGTCGGGCAGGGTAAAGGGGCGCACCTGCGTCGCCTCGCCCCCCAGTAGGGAAATGGCTCGGTTTGCCTCTTTGAGCTCCTGCTCTGCGTCTGGGCCCTTCAGCGCGGCAAATTGCCCGCCGATGCGAACAAAGGGCAGGCAGTATTCGCATAAGGCGCTCAGCCTGGCCACCGCCCGGGCGCAGACCACATCGTATTGTTCCCGGTAGCCCGGCAGACGCGCCGCATCCTCCGCGCGCTGGTGCAAAAGCTCCACCGGGATGTCCAGTTCTTTGGTCAGCGCTTCTAAAAAAATCAATCTTTTGTTCAGGCTGTCGAGCAGCGTCGGGCGTAGATCCGGGCGCAGAATGCAGACCGGAATGGAGGGAAAGCCCGCCCCTGCGCCCACATCGAGCAGCTTGGCGTCCGGCGGCGGGGTTAAAGAGCCCAGTAGGGTCAGCGAATCAATAAAGTGCCGCACCGCGATTCCCTCCGGGTCGGTGATGGCAGTCAAATTCATGCGCTCGTTCCATTCGCACAACAGCGCGGCGTAGGATACGAAGCGTTCGGTTTGCCGCGGCGTCAGGTCCATGCCCAGTGAGCGCGCTCCACCTTGCAACAGCTCGGTGGGGAAATTTGATGGATTCATTCTCATTACCACGCCTCTGCGGGGCAAAGGCTTCCTTTCTGTTCGGAATTTGCGCCAATCATTGAAATAAGATCGTCCTGCCACGAGAGGACAAAACGGTGTCCAAAATTCTACCCTGGAGGGCGTATGGCAGTTTGCCGCGCCAAACAAGCTGAAAAACAGCGGCTGCAGTCGAAACGCTGTAAAAGAACAAGAAAAAACCGGGAATAATTTGCGTTATGTAAAGTTGCTGGAAATGGTTTTCCACATTTTTCACAATGCAATTGTGGAAAAGTTATCCCCTTTTTTCAAAAAACCAGCCCGTCCCGCGGTTGATGCTGTGGAAAACTCGGTGGAAAATGTGAAATACCTTCGTGGACAACCGGTAGGGCAACTTCATTATGTCAACTCTTGTAACTTTATGCAGATGTGAAATGTAGCCACAGTACCGTTGATTTTTTATGGGGCACACAAGGTGGTTGCAGCCGCCAGCAGACCTGTGCTGGGCAGCGCGGCGTATCGCCTGGTCAGACAGCATTTCCGGCCATAAAGGTTTAGGCTAAGATCAAACGGAAGTCCCTGTTTTTCCCGAGCCACCAAACTCTGCTATGGTTCTTTCCCATGCCGACCGAGCCAAAGCGTCGTCGTATTCGACAAAATCCTCTCCCAAAAGACGCTCGAGCAGCCAGCGGCACAACGCGGGATTTTTCACCAGAAGCGGCCCGAGTAGGGAAGTGGCGAGGCAGTTGCCTTGGATTTGTCCCTCCGCGCCGTCAAAACCGGCCGCGCCCGATTCTACGGCAAACAGATTGGGACGCTGGGAATACGAAATCGACACGGTTTGATTGACAAAGCCGTATAAAGGCGTTGTCAATCCGGTCATGCGCACAATGCAGTCGCTGACTGCCACCTGGCCAGTTTCAGTTCCTTCATAATCAAACAATCCCGCGCCGGGAATCCATTCTTCCCCCACGTGCAGACCCTGTCCGAGCAGCAGCATTCCCGTGCCGTTAGCTAGCACCATGCGCCCGGCCTCCACAGCGGCCTTCAGCGCGGCGCCCAACGTGGAAAAATCCCGCATGGCGGCGGCTAGATTGCGGGTTTTACCTGCGCCGACCGCAATCAGGTCGTAGCGTTCCAGCTCCTTTTTTTCCGACAGCTCCAGCGAGTCGCAAAGCACCTCGTGGCCCATCGCCTCCAGCCGCCGTTTTAGTACCAGCACGTTTCCTCCGTTGCCGTACAAGTCTAGCAGCTCGGGATACAGCCTCAGAATCCGAATGGTGCGTTTCATGCTCTATTCCCCCTTAAGCGCCGTCATGATGCGCCCTGCGTCGTAAATTTCGGTCAGCACGCAGATGGTGCCCCGGGTCTTTTCTTCCACCACCGGCCGCAGAGCGGCCACCTCGGGCTGCAGGAACACCCGGCTCATATCGAACCCGCCCAGCTCCAACCGTACCGCAAGGTCATAGGCGCGCGGACCGGTGCAGACCACGGTAGTATCGGGCGTATTCAGCCGCTCAAAGGAAACGTCATACAGCCAGGTGGTATCTTTATGATTGGTGTGATTGATGTTATTGACGTAGCAAATCACCGTCTTATTCCCCTCGCTTTGGGTGACAAAGTCGATGGACTGGTCGTAGGAGACGGGATTCTGGTTTTTGGATAAAATCATGAGCGCCGGCCGGCCAAGCACAGTGAAGGTGTCATACCGGTTGCGATTGACGCGCACCTTAGACAGACCGGCGATTGCCTGCTCCAGGGGCAGGCCGGCGGTACAGCAGGCCGCTACGGCTGAGGTGCAGTTGAGCAGGTTGGACAAGCAGACGTAATCGGTATGTACCGCTCTGCCGTTGATTTGGTAATCCCCTGAGGAAAGCTCCTCCGCCGAAGCCGTAAAGGCTGCCTGCGGCGTGGTATGGCCGCAATGGGGACAGTGGAATTTTCCAACGTGATTGTAATGGTAATACTCGTATTCCATCGGGTGAAGGCACAAGGGACAAACCTTTGCGTCGTGGGTAATATTGCGGCGCACATCGCTCGACAGCGGCGTGCGCTCCAGTGCGTAATAGACCCTCTTGTTTTCCGGGCACAGTGCGCTGGAAATAGGGTCGTTGGCATTGAGCACCAGGGTGACCGAGGGGGCGATGGCGGTGGTCAGCTTGTCAACGATCACGTCGACGTTGCCGTTGCGGGTGAGCTGGTCACGGAAGAGATTCGTCACGAGCATGACGTCAGGTGAGAAATGACGGAAAATCAGTACCGAATACCGTTCGTCAACCTCCAGCACAACATACTCCGCTGAAATCACGCCGCGCTTTGCCGCACACAGCAGGGTAGTGGCGACGCCGCCGGTCAGATTGGAGCCTTTGGCGTTGTTTACCACCCGCTTACCCTGCGAGGACAGAATGGAGGCAATCATATTTGCCGTTGTCGTTTTGCCGTTGGAACCGGTTACAGCAATGATTTTTCCCTGAAATTTAAAATGAGAAAACAAATCGGGGCAGATTTTCAGGGCAAGCTCGCCCGGGAGGTTGGTCGAGCGGCCAAAGGGCCGGCCAACCAGGGCGGCCAGCTTGCCAATCAGAGAGGCCAGAAAAAAACGCATAAGGTTGCTCCTTCCGTCAATCGGGTGATGTTGTTCTCCATGGATGGGCCGAGTGCTCAACTGAAATAGTATGGCCGTCCGACGTATCGCCCGGCCAATGCGGATAAGGCTGCGAGCCGGCCTTTCCGTTGCCGGCAGACGTGGTTCCTCTTGTCAAGCAATGGTATGGGCAGAATATCACAAAGCCCGGATTGCCTGCAATCCGGGCTGAAGCATACGGATTATTTTTTGGAGCGAATGTACTCGTCCATTGCCCGAGCGGCGTCCTTGCCCGCGCCCATGGCCAAAATGACGGTGGCCGCGCCGGTTACCGCATCACCGCCGGCATAGACCCCCACGCGGGAGGTTTTTCCCGTCTCATCCGCGACAATACCGCCCCAACGCTGGGTTTCCAACCCCTCGGTGGTGGATTTGATGAGCGGGTTGGGGGAGGTGCCAATGGACATGATAACGCAGTCAACCGGCAGAACGAACTCCGACCCTTCCTTCACCACCGGGCGGCGGCGGCCGGATTCGTCCGGTTCGCCAAGCTCCATCTCCACGCATTTCATCGCGCCCACCATGTGATTGTCGTCAGGCAGAATCTCCACCGGATTGGTCAGCAGCCGGAATTGGACGCCTTCCTCCTTAGCGTGCTCTACCTCTTCGGCCCGGGCGGGAAGCTCCTCAGCCGAGCGGCGGTAGACGATGGTGACCTCTTCGGCACCCAAACGTTTTGCGCAGCGGGCGGCGTCCATGGCGACGTTGCCGCCCCCGACTACCGCGACGCGCCGGGCGTGCTGGATGGGCGTTTCGCTGCCTTGAGATTTTCGCCCGGAATTCCCATAAACCGGGGCAGCCCCGCGCCCGAACCGATAAAGACCGCCTCGAATCCCTGCTCCATCAACTCATCAATCGACAACACGCGGCCGATGACCATGTTGGTTTCTATCTTGACCCCCAGCTTTTTGAGGGTCTCCACCTCTTTGGCCACCACCGACTTGGGCAGACGGAATTCGGGGATTCCATACACCAAGACTCCGCCCGCGAGATGCAGCGCCTCGAAAATGGTCACATCGTATCCCATCTTTGCCAAGTCGCCCGCGCAGGTCAGCCCCGCCGGCCCGGAACCAACGATAGCCACCTTGTGACCGTTCGGTTCGGGACGAACCACCTCGTCGGCATTGTGCTCGTTGTGCCAGTCGGCCACAAAGCGTTCCAGCCGACCGATGGCAACCGGCTCTCCCTTGATGCCCCGCACGCAGCGTTGCTCACACTGGGTCTCCTGCGGGCAGACACGGCCGCACACCGCGGGGAGGGAGGAGGAGCGGTTGATAATCTGATAGGCCTCTTCAAACTCACCGTCTTTGATTTTCGCAATGAATTCGGGGATATCAATAGCGACGGGACATCCGCCGACGCAAGGCTTATTTTTGCAGCCCAGACAGCGGTTGGCCTCATCCATCGCCTGCTCCTTGGTGTAACCAAGGGCAACCTCTTTGAAATTGCGGTTGCGCACCTGGGGCTCCTGAGAAGGCATTTCGTTCTTTTTGGGAGACATATTCGCCATGGGTTCGTTACATCCTTTCTATCGCCGGCGATGCACCCCTTCCTGGGACGCCCGGCCTAAATCCGCCTTGCCCGCTACAATGCGAGGACGCGGCGGCCTTCTATTTTGCGGCCTGCTGCTCAAACAGGTGGCAGGTTTTTTCGCGCGCATGCCGCTCAAACTCACGGTACATGGTCGAACGGTCCATCGCTTCGTCAAAATCGACCTCATGCCCGTCGAAATCCGGTCCGTCGACGCAGGCGAATTTCACCTTGCCGCCCACCGTCAGACGGCAGCCGCCGCACATGCCGGTGCCGTCAACCATGATGGGGTTCA
>CABQCM010000018.1 GCA_902462665.1 uncultured Oscillospiraceae bacterium
GGCGCGTATTACACCCCTTCGCTTTTTTGTTACTCCAATTTTCCGCATTGTGTATTGCCCGCTGAAAACATCCATTTATTGTTCTAAGTTTTTTCTAACTATAATGAAATTCGACTGCAAATCATTCGCACCATTTAGCCTAATCAATTTGCACGATAATAATTTTTGCCACGCATCATGCTTGGCTTTGCTCCTCATATTAATATCGCCATTATCATAAGACCTTGCCCAAGCGATAAACGCCTGATGTATTTCAAACATATCCCCGCCAAATTCAATTCTTTTTCCGAACTTTTCTCTTTCTCTCTCTTTTTTATCTCGTTTGGTTGTATATTTCGGATTTGTTGGCAGCCAGAAATAATCATCCGTATCCATAAAACAGTACCCTAATTCAGAACAAATTTTTCTGCCCAAGGTAGTTGTTCCGGAGCCAGACGCACCGAATATATGAATGATATTTTTGCACATACGCTGTTCCTCATCCATTCTCGATTTACGGATTCGCACGCGCAATGACGCTGGTCGCTGCTGACAGCCGTTTGTCTGAAACGTACTGACCTCACCCCCGCGCGTTTTTCCGGCGGCCTTGCCGGCCGCCCTGCCACCGAAGCAGGCAACGGAAGAATCTACGCTCACTCTCCCACAACGGGGCAGGCGCGATTGAGTTTGTATTCCATAGAATCCACCAATGCCTGCCAGCTTGCCTCAATCAAGTTGGTTGACAAGCCGACCGTAGTCCATACCCGCTCCTTATCGGCGGAGGTGATAAGAACACGCACGTGCGCCGCCGTAGCGTCCTTGGGTTCGAGTACGCGCACCTTATAGTCGATCAAACGTACATCCCGCAGCACCGGATAAAACACCTCGAGCGCCTCGCGCAGCGCCCGGTCGAGGGCATTGACCGGGCCTTCTCCCTCGGCGGCGGAAATCTGCAGCCGGTCGCCCACCCGGATTTTAATGGTCGCCGTGGCCGAGCACCCCTCGGGATAAGGAAGCTCGTCAATCACCTTGTAGCTGACCAGTCGAAAGGAATCCTGAAACAGCCCTAATTGACGCTTGACCAGCAATTCAAAGCTGCCTCCCGCTCCTTCAAACTGATATCCCAAATGCTCTAAACGCTTGAGCTCGCCAAGGATGCGTGTCAGCACAGGGGAATCCTTATCCAGCCCAGGCAAAATCTTTTTTACTTTATTAAATACGGCCGAACGGCCGCTGATTTCGCTAGTCAAGAGACGGCGTTCGTTGCCTACCCTCTCGGGCGGAATATGCTCGAAAGACGCAGGCAGCTTACAGACCCCGTCGATGTGCATCCCCGCCTTATGCGCAAAAGCGCTGTGGCCCACAAAGGGAGCGTCACCGTTCACCGGGATGTTGCACAGCTCGGCAATCTCCCGCGCGGTGGAGGTCAACTTGCAAAGGTTTTCTTCGGGGATACAGCCGATTCCCATCTTTCCCTGCAAATTACCGATGATATCCGTCAGAGCGGTGTTTCCACATCGCTCTCCAATGCCGAGAAAGGTGCCTTGCACTTGGCTCGCACCCGCCTGAACCGCCATTAAGGCGGCGGCGGTAGCGGTACCGCTGTCATTGTGACAGTGAATGCCGATACTGAGCGAAAAGCGGTTGCAAACCGCCCGGGTGACCGCCGCAACCTCCCAAGGCAAACTGCCGCCGTTGGTATCGCACAGGCAGAGGGAGTCTGCGCCGCCCTCGGCCGCAGCCTCCAGGCAGGCCATAGCATATTCGGGGTTGTGCCGGTACCCATCAAAAAAGTGCTCGGCGTCAAAAAAAACCTTTCGCCCTTGCTGTGTCAAAAAACGGCAGGTTTCCCGAATCATACGCAGGTTCTCCTGCGCGGTGGTGGCCAATATTTCGGTGACATGAAGCAGAGAGCATTTACCAAAAACAGCAACAGCCGCCGTGCCGGCAGACAACAGCGCACGAAGCCCCTCGTCCTGCTCCGGTTCTGCTCCCTTACGGCAGGTCGCGCCAAAAGCAACCAGAGTGGCGTGCGTCAGGGATAACTGCCTAGCCCTCTCAAAAAACTCCAAATCCTTCGGGTTAGAGGATGGGTTGCCGCATTCGATGTAGGCCACGCCCAATTCGTCCAGCGCCAGAGTAATATGCAGCTTATCCTCCACCGAAAAAGAGATTCCCTCTCCCTGTGCTCCATCACGCAGGGTGGAATCAAACAATGTCACCGTCGCTGGAACGCTCATGCGTCTGCCTCCCAAAAATCGGATTGCTCTTGTCAATCGCCAATCTCTTTTATGATATTATATCGTTTCTTTCCCTTGGTGTCAAATCCACGCCGCATGCTGGCGGTATCTCATCCTAGGTTTAAGCCAGATAGGAAGAAAGCTCCGAAAAAGAATGAATTTTTGGGGATACACTGCGTTAAAAATGCTCGTTAAGCGTCAGTTTCACTGCGCTTTTCGCCTTGTCTCTCATCAAAAATTCATTTTTCTCGGTGCAGGGCAGTTTTACAAGTCAAAACTTTCTTGAGGTACAGTTAAAAAACGAAGGAATACTGCCGTATTCCGAGGCTTTTTAATAAGCATAAGGGGATTTTTCCTTGCAAAACCTTTTATCCCTATCTGGTTTAACCCTAGCCCAATCGTCAGATTGGTATCATAGCAAAAATCACCACCCGAAAGAGATTCTCTCGGATGGTGATTTCGCCGTTGTTCGCCGAAATCGCGAACGTTGTTACGTTGCTGTTTTTATTTACGCCTTAGGGAATTCGGTGATCAAGTCAACCGAATACTGAAGCATAAGCAAAGCGTCCCCGGCGTCCACCGTTCCATTGCGATTGACATCGGCCGCTGTAAAACGGTCGCCCTCCAGCGTCGTCAGCTTGACGCTGTGCTGCAGTGCGAGCAAAGCATCCGCAGCGTCAATTTTTCCGTCCTCGTTAACGTCGCCCAGCATTGCCGCTTCAACAAATTTATCATACGCTTCGCGAGCCGCATTCAAGGTCTCGATGTTAGCGACCTCACCCAGCACTGCCTCGCCATACTTCTCTTTCAATGCATCGCGGGCGCTTTCCGCTGCTTCGATGGCCGTCTTTTTCCCGGCATAGTTCTCCGACGTGACCTCGCCGATGTCGGTGATCGCACGCTCTACTGCAGCAATATCAGCCGCTTTGGCCTTGGCCGCTACAAACCCGTCATAGGCGGTACGCGCCGCGTTCAAGGTCTCGATATTACTAATTTCGCCGAGCACTGCCTCGCCATACTTCTCTTTCAGCGCATCGCGAGCACTTTCCGCCGCTTCGATGGCCGTCTTTTTCTGGGTATAATTGTTGGCCGTAATCTCGCCGATGTCAGTGATGGCCTTTTCCACCGCAGCAATATCGGCCGCCTTGGTCGCCGCCTTCACAAACTCATCGTACGCCGTACGGGCCGCGTTCAAGGTAGCAAGGTTATCGACCTCGCTAAGCACCGCGTCGCCATACTTCTCTTTCAACGCGTCACGGGCGCTCTCCGCAGCTTCGATGGCCGCCTTTTTCTCGGTATAGTTCTCGGCCGTAACCTCGCCGATGTCAGTAATGGCTTTCTTCAAAACAGCGATCTCAGCCAGCTTGCCCCCAGCGGCTACAAAGCCTTCATAAGCTTCTTTGGCCGCCGTCAAAGCCGAGAGGTTTTTAATCTCGCCGAGGATCTCTTCGCCGTATTTCTCTTTCAGCGCGTCACGGGCGCTTTCCGCAGCGTCAATGTCCGTCTTTTTCTCAACATAATTGTCGGCCGTAATTTCGCCAATGTCGGTAATGGCTTTTTCCACTACGGCGATATCGGCGGCTTTTTCTGCCGCTGCGACACAATTGTCGTAAGCTTCCTTGGCCGCTGTCAGCACCGACAGATTGTCCACCTTACCCCGATTGTCTTCATAAGCGTTCACCAGAGCGTCGTACGCCGCTTGCGCCGCGTCAATGGCCGCCTTTTTCTCGGTGTAATTGTCAGCGGTTACCTCGCCGATGGCGTCAATCGCCGCCTTGGCTGCCGCAATCGCTGTGTCGGGATCCGTGTAGAGAATCTGGAAGATTTCCGGCTGGCCTTCGGAAAGGGTGCCCATATTCATGGGGACGTTATCATCCGTATCGCCCTTGCTGTCACTGGCCGCAGTTTTCGTAATGTCACTTTGCCATTTTGCAAAAGACGCAGCGCTGTTAGGAGCAAGGCCAAAAGTCTGAGATTTTCCCATTCCAACTCGACCATAATTGCGTACAAACGCGCCGTAATTCGCCGCGTCAGATTCGGGCCCTCCAACGTGAGCATCGCGCTTATTGATCATGGTATAACATGTAGAGATTCGGCTCACATAAGGCATATAGGCGCTCTTCGCCTCATCCACCATATCCTTACCAAAAGCCGTGCCCTCCGCGGTCACGTCAATGCGGGCAATCTGCGTACCGGCCGGAATCGGCGTCGCGCCCTCTTTCGCCGCGACAAACGCACGCAACCCTTCCTCGGTAGCGGCCTTTTGTTCGTCGTTAAACACGACCCAAATCACTGCCAGCTCGCCCGGCTTCAAGACATTCTTGCCCTGTTCGTTGGCAAGATAAAAGCCGCCGCGAAACTTTTCGCCCCGCATAAACTGAGACGGCTCCGAGTTTCTCTGCGAAGTAAAGATCATTTCATAATCATACAGATCCTGCTCGACGCTGGTGTTGTTATACACCTCAATCAACTGGCCGAAGTCATTTGTGATATTCTTGTCAGCGTCTACATCCGCAACAACCGCGGCAACCTCGGTGATCATCAGCCAAAGGTTTTCATTGATCGTCTCAGTGCCTGTCAGTACGTTTTTCGCCAAAGACGTAGGGTAAGCCTTGGGGAAGAAAGCCTTCTGAGCCGCGGCCAGAATACCAAAGCCCATGGGAATGTTGTTGTCTATGCTGCCAGTGGTTCCGGTAATATCATCTTGCCATTTTTCAAAACCATAAACATCATCGTCGTTGGTGGGAAGGGCGTAGGTCTGCGATCTTCCCTTGCCCGTCTGACCGTACACTCGAACAAAAGCGCCATAGTTTGCATCCGAACGAGACTTGTGGGCGTCACGAGTGTTGATCATGGCGTAGCACACGCCGTCACGACGCACGAAAGGCTCATAGGTATCGGCGTCGTCCTTGCCAAACGCCGCCGTCGGGTCGGTGGTGTCAATACGGACGATCTTCGTCCCCGCCGGAATCGGCGTCGCGCCCGGAACGGACGCGATAATTTCTCTGAGTTCCGCCTCGGTACAGTTCTTCTGCGACTCGTCCGTAATCAGCCAGAGCACCGCTACTTCGCCCGATTTCAAAACGAATTTTCCAGGCTCATTTACAAAATAAAAGCCGCCTCGAAACTTATCCGGAGTCATAAAGAGATTGGATTCCCTGTGCCTTCTGGTGGTGAAAATCATCTCATAATGATACAAGTCCTGATTGCTGTCGGTGTTATTGTACACCTCCACCAGCTCGCCGACGTCTCTGCCTGCATTTTCACCCGGCCAAACCGCCACTTCGGTGATCATCAGCGGGCAAATATCAACGCCGTTGAGCGACGCTGCCGACACCACGCCCATCGCCGAAGCGGCGATGCACAGCACCAGCAAGATGGATAACAGTCTTTTCATAGTGTTTACCTCCATTTTCCACAACATTGTCTGCATGCCGCGTCTGCCATTCTGGATACCCCAGACGCTATCCACAAGCGGCTTGCTAACGGGGACTGCTCCTACAGAATGTCGCTGTCTCTCGCCTCCTACTATTTATAGTACCATCTCCCCCATCACCGTAGCATCCGGAGAAACGGGAGGGAATAGCGGGCGGATCGCTGTGAACCACACAAAACGCTTCCACCCGTTATTTCTAAGAATTGACTACCGCATGACCAGCTTGTAAACCTCGGTATGATTCTGAATGAGGGCTGCTGTGCCAGGATTAAACGAGACATAGTTGTCTCCACCATAACACTTAATGCTCTCAATTTCATAGAAAGCGGAGCCTTCCGCCCACTCCTTGGTGCCAAGCGTTTCGGAATAAATCCAATCGATGTCGACAATCGACTCGCGGGTAACGTTGGAATTTGTCACAGCAAATTTGGTTAACTGCGGCTTAACGGAGGTCGTTCCCCCGCTGACTAAAATACATCCCTGTTCGTCAACCGCCAGCCCTTGAAAGCTCTTGTTGGGGCAAATATCCGCAATCTTTTTTGTACCGGTCGAAGCCGTGAACGCATCGGTGCAATCCCATGAAGAGCGGACAGCCGATAGGCAGCCAAGGCATGGGTTCCCTTCTTAGAACGGAAGTAAAACACTATGCGGTCAGCCTCATCGTTGAGCGCAAAATTAATTCGGTAGGCAGCCTGCCCCTCGGCAATCATGGAGCCGTCGGCAGTGGCACGCTCGATCCCGGTGATTTTTCGCTCGTCACTGACCGTACCCGCATCGTATTTCAGGCGGGTTACCGTGGTACCCCATTCGTATTTATCCGAATCTGGATTGGCGTCGCTGGCAATAAAAATATAGGTTTGGCCGTTGTGCACCGAGATATCCAGCGACTCGGCGTGACCGTAGCCCTCCAGCACGGCGTAATCCACACACGGCGCACTTTTGCCATCCTCCGCCACCTTACAGCGGGCCAAATACGCCGTAGAGCCCTGCCGCTGGGTGACAAAAATCGTGGTCTCGCCCTGGATTTCGGTAATCGCAAACTGCTGCACCGCCTTGCCGGTAGGCAAGCCGCTTACGGTATACATGGTCATACCGCCCAACCCAGCGACCGGAATATCCGGCCCCACCGGACGGTGCTCATCGGCCGGGAAGCGGTCGATGAGTTGTACCGAATATTGCAAAATCATCAGCGCGTCGGAAGCATCCACCTTCTGGTCGTCGTTTACATCCGCGGCATAAAAGGCGTTCCCCCTCAAAGCAGACAACTCGACGCTGTGCTGCAAAGCGAGCAGCGCGTCCTGCGCGTTGATGGAATCATCCAAATTGATATCTCCAAAAATCACCGAGCCGCGCGAGGCATATTCGTCGTATGTTTCGCGCGCCGCTGCCAAAACCTCCAGGCCGGTCACCTGTTCCAGCGTCTCCTGGCCGTAATCGGCCCCCAGCCGGTCGCGGGCAGCCTCAGCCGATTCAATCGCAATTTTTTTGCCGGTATAATTCTCCAGCGTCACCTCACCAATGGCCGTAATCAACGCTTCCAGCTTCGCAATGGCTTCGGCCGGGTCGGCCGGTTTGATGGGCTCGCCTGGAATGTAGACCGTCGAAAAAATTTGATTCTGAGCGGCGGTAAAGGTACCAAAGTTCATTGGAACATTCGCGTCAATCTCACCATGTTCCTTATTCGTCGTGGTCCCCGTTAGGTCAGCCTGCCATTTCACCTGCGATTGACTGCCGACGTCTCCATAAAGCTGGGAACGGCCCTGCCCGATCTGGCCATATACCCGTGCATAAGCGCCGCATTGCGACGAAGCCTTGGTAATATGCCCGTCGCGCCGGTTGACCATAGCGTAGCACACGCCGTCGCGCCGGATGTACGGCGCATTGCCAAAAGCATTGGCGGTGATGGTAGTATCGATAGAAAAAATCTGCGTGCCCGCCGGAATGGGGGTGGCAATGTTTCCAGCTCCGGCCACACTGCGCACAACCTCTTCGGTATACCCCTTTTGCGATTCGTCAAAAATAATCCAAAGCACGGCAATCTCCCCCGATTTCAACAGGCGCTTACCCTGCTCGGACGACAGATAGAATCCGCCACGCAGCTTTTGTTCCCCCAGCGAAACGTCAAGATCGCTGTCGCGGGAGGTCGTGATGGCAATTTCGTAATCATACAAATCCAAATCGGCGTCGGTGTTGTTATACACCTCAACGAGTTGGCCAAAATCCTGATTGCCGCTGGGATAAGCCGCCACTTCCGTCACCAGAAGCCAGGTCTCCTGCGTACCGGTCAGCGTGACTGCCGACACGGCGCAAACACTGGACATGACAACGCATAGCGCCAACAACACTGCCCATAGCTTTTTCATACGACTCCCCTGCCTCCATAAAATCAACTGCCATGATGTTTCCAATTCTCTATTTTTGAAGTATATAAAAAGCAAATTAACTTAAAAATTATTATAGTATAATCCGAAACGACGTGGTAACATTATATTGATATTTTTAAACACTATATTGCTATTTCCATTAATTTCGCTTTGAATTATCACTAAATTAAAAAAATATTTAGTATTATTATAGGCAATATCGTCTAAAGTTTAAAATTTTAAAAAAACGCGACATTTTTCCAAAAAATATTTTTAGTTTGTATTATATCATAGGTGAAATCAATATAAATAATATTATTTTAAGGTTTTATATTGTTATTTTATGACTTTTTCAAACACAGCAAAAAAGGCGGCATAAGCCGCCTTTCCACCAATAGCATTTGCAAAAAGAAAAGCAGCCGTTACGGCTGCTTTTTCCAATCAATGGCTTTCGCTGTAGTCGCGCGTTTAATTAATGTCACCGGCAAAGTCTGCTGCGTAATGGGGTAATCGGGGTCGTTGAGCAAGCGAAGCGCCAGTTCGGCGCCGTAACGGCCCACGCCATAAAAATCCTGCTGCACAGTAGTGACCGGACGGGGAATTTCATGGTTGTCAAACCCGGCGACCGAAATGTCCTGCGGCACCTCCATCCCCACCTCGCCCAAATGCGCGATGGCCCCGTCGGCCACCGCATCGTTGAGGCAAAAAATCGCCGTGGGACGCGGGTTCATCGAAAGCATTTGCTCTACTTTAACGCGCATCGTATTCAACGGTTGATATTCCTCAAAAACATATTCCTGCCGGAACGGCACGTCAAATTCCTCCAGAGCACGGCGGTATCCCTCAATGCGATGCAAAAAATTCGGGTTGATGGCCTGGTTCAGGCGTTCGGGAGAAACAACCGCGATGTGCCGATGCCCCTGTTCGAGCAGATGCTTGGTCACCAGATAACCGCCCTGCAAATGATTGCTGCACACCGTGTGGCAGCCCCAAAAATCGTCCAGCGGCGTATCCAAAAAGACAAAACGAACGCCGTCGCGCATGTGCCGGCGAAAAAATTCTTTGGAACGCACGATGGGAGGCAGTACCATAATACAGCGGTTTCCCTGATCAATCAGGCCGTTGATAATTTCCTCATAAGCGTAGGCGGCAGCCTGGTTGTCGGTCTTGTTAATGCAGTGGGGAGAAAGATGGCAGGAATGGGAAAACAAATATTCCTGCGCGCCCCGGATAATGTCAAATCCATGCACGACATTAAAATTGGAGTTCATCACCAACGGAATCATCACGCTTGCTTCCTTGCGGCCCACGGTCTGGCGGACGTAGGTGCCGCTGCCCTGAATGCGATAGACAAAACCGTCCTTTTCCAGCCGTTTGATCCCCTGCTGAATGGAGACCCGGCTGACGTGAAGCTCGTCGGACAGTTGCTGCTCGGTCGGCAGCCGGTCGCCGTCGGATAGATCGTTCTCTTGAATATACTTCATGAGATAATTGATGACCGTATTGTATTTGTATTGCTTTTCCGTCGGCATGGACGCACCTCCTAGTAATATAAAGATAATAGCATGAGGCGCGAAATTTGTCAAATATAATATGCGTTCAAATGGTAAGCGCATCCTAAAATATGTCTTGTTATATTATCATACGTTTTTCAGAAGGCTTGATAGCTGCGGGGGATGATCCATCTTTCTTCGTCCATTTTCGATACGACCGAAACTGTGTGGCCAAATAATGGTCATGTTATATTGTCTATTGCATAAGGTATAATGTCCGTAAGACGGACATTATACTTTAATTTCGATCACCCGCCTACGGCGATGGCGTATTATACCACTCACGCGATGCGTTCATGGTATAATGGTAAAAAATAATAATGCTAAAGAGGTAAATGATGTTGAAGCACGCGGATAAATACAAGCAGCTGGGACTAAACATCAGTTTCTATCGGAAAGCCGCGGGGATGACGCAAATACAATTAGCGGAACAAGCGGATATCAGCCGTACCTATTTGAGTAACATTGAAGCACCAAACGTTGCAATACCATTTACAACAACCGTATTATTTAATATTTCCGATGCCC
>CABQCM010000019.1 GCA_902462665.1 uncultured Oscillospiraceae bacterium
GCAGAACGTGCTGACCACCGAGGAAATCGCGGCGGCCGACGGCGTGATTGTTGCCGCCGACCGGGATGTGGAGACTGCCCGTTTCGACGGCAAAAGGGTGCTTTTTGTTAAAGTGTCGGACGGTATCCACAAAGCCGACGAACTCATTCAAAAGCTGCAAAGCGGCAATGTACCCGTCTACCGCCACGAGGGAGGCACATCCCGTGCACAGGAGGAAGAGGGCGCAGGACGCAAGGTCTACAAGCATTTGATGAATGGCGTTAGCCATATGCTGCCCTTTGTCATCGGCGGAGGCATCCTGATCGCGCTGGCCTTTTTGGTGGACAATTACGCCATTGATCCGAATAATTTCGGCATGAACACCCCTCTTGCCGCGTTCTTTAAAACCGTGGGCGGCGCGGCCTTTAATTTCATGCTGCCCATTCTCGCGGGTTATATTGCCTACTCGATTGCCGAGCGTCCCGGTCTGGCCGTGGGTATCGTCGGCGGTTTTATTGCCAGCGTAGGAAACTCGTTTACCAACATCACCGGCGAAAATGCCGTCTCGGGCGGTTTCCTTGCCGCGCTGCTTGCAGGCTTTGCCGCCGGATATCTCGTGCTTGGCCTGCGCAAGCTGGCCGGCTTTCTGCCCAAAAGCATGGAAGGAATCAAGCCGGTGCTCGTTTATCCCTTGTTGGGTATTCTGCTGATTGGCGTATTCATGTTTGCCGTCAACCCGATCATGGGCACCATCAACACCGGCATTACCAATCTGCTCAACGCCATGGGCGGCACGAGCAAAATTCTGCTCGGCTGTGTGCTTGGCGGCATGATGAGCATTGATATGGGCGGCCCGTTCAACAAGGCGGCTTATGTTTTCGGCACCGCCTCCATCGCCAGCGGGAACCTGGATGTGATGGCCGCGGTGATGATTGGAGGCATGGTGCCGCCAATCGCTATTGCTCTGTGCGCTACCTTCTTCCGCAAAAAATTTGCGAGGGACGACCGCAAGTCGGCTCTGGTCAACTATATTATGGGGCTGTGTTTTATCACCGAGGGCGCGATTCTCTTTGCCGCGGCCGATCCGCTGCGTGTTCTCCCCTCATGCATTGTAGGCTCGGCGGTGGCGGGCGGATTGTCCATGGCCTTCGGCTGCACCCTGCGCGCCCCGCATGGCGGCGTCTTTGTTTTCCCGGTGGTGGGCAACGTGCTGGGATATATCGCCGCGCTGGCAATTGGTTCTCTCGTCGGCATGCTCCTTCTAGCGCTGCTGAAAAAGAATCAATCCGAAGCATAAAACCCGGTGTACAAGATACGGTTTGAAATGGTTCACCCCCTCTCTCGCCGCAGTACGGTGGGAGAAGAACAACAGATATGGAGGAATGCAGTATGGTATCGGCTAAAACCAAAGTAATCAATCCCATGGGAATGCACATGCGCCCCGCGCAGCTGTTCATCAATACCGTCACCCCTTTTGCCTGTGACGTGACCATCGTTTTCAACGACAAGGACATCAACGGTAAAAGCATCATGAATCTTATGGCTTCCTGCATCAAGCAGGGAAGCGAAATTGAAATCCGGTGCGACGGCCCTGACGAAGCCGAATGCCTGAAGGCCGCGGTAGCGCTGGTCGATTCGGGCTTAGGAGAATAGAAAACGCTTTCTCCCTGGCCAAATGTCCAAAGATATACCGCCATGGCCGCACGCAAAACCTGCTACCGTTTTTTGTGCGAGGTCAAATTTCAATCCGAAAGAAGTGAATTACGATGATACTGCATGGTACCGGGGTTTCTCCCGGCATTGGCATCGGCCGTATCGTCCTGCTGCGGGAGGTCAACCTGGACTATTCGTCGGTTTCCTTTGCAGGCGAGGCCGCCGAAAAGGCCCGGCTGGCTGATGCACGCGCCCAATTCACCGAGGCAACCCGGCATATGGCGCAAACGATGAGCGAAAGTGCCGGGCAAAAAGAGTCTGAAATTTTACTTGGTCAAATCACCATGCTCGACGATCCTTTTATGAGCGAGCAGATGGAAGAACAAATCAGCTCGGGCGCTTGCGCGGAAGCAGCGGTTGATGCGGTGTGTACCATGTACATTGATATGTTTTCGGGGATGGAAGACGAGCTGATGCGTCAGCGCGCCGCCGATGTTCGAGACATCCGCCAAAGGATGCTGCAGCTTCTGTTGGGAGTGTCCGATATTCGGCCGGCTGATTTGCCCGCAGGCAGCGTGCTGGCGGCGCACGATCTGACTCCCTCCATGACGGTTGGCATTACCAGAGAACGCATCGCGGGGATTCTGACCGAGACGGGAGGGAAAACCAGCCACTCGGCTATTTTAGCGCGCTCCCTGGAAATTCCGGCTGTGTTGGGGATCGAACATCTTCTCGAACAGGTTCCACCGGATAGTGTCGTGGCGCTCGACGGCGATACGGGCACAGCCGTCGTCTCTCCCGACGAATCGGTCTTAGAGGAATACCGTGCCAAACAGGAGCAATGGAATGCCCAGCGCGCCCAACTTTTCGCTTACCACGACAAGCCGACCCTGGACGCTGACGGCAACCGGTTCCATTTATACGCCAACATCGGCAATCCGGCCGACGTGCGCGCGGCACTCGAGGCCGGAGCGGAGGGCATCGGATTATTCCGCACCGAGTTTCTGTTCATGGACCGCACCGGTTTGCCTACCGAAGACGAACAGTTCGAAGCCTATCGCGAGGTATCCGAACTCATGGCCGGCAAAGAGGTGATTATCCGCACCCTCGACGTAGGCGGCGATAAGGAGATTGCTTACCTCGGCATGGGAAAGGAAGAAAATCCCTTTCTTGGTCACCGGGCAATTCGGTACTGCCTGGAACGTCAGGATATCTTTTCCACTCAGCTTCGCGCACTGCTTCGGGCTGGCGCCAAACACAAAAACATCAAAATCATGCTTCCACTGGTGACGAGTACGGAAGAAGTCCGTATGACCCGTTCCCTGTTGGAGCAATGCAAAACGGATCTGGAGCAACAAGGGAAAGAATATGATGGCGACATCTCGCTGGGCGTCATGATCGAGACACCCGCCGCCTCGTTGATTGCCGATTATCTCGCCAAAGAATGCGACTTTTTCAGCATCGGTACCAACGATTTGACGCAGTATACCCTGGCGGTCGATCGAGGCAATTCCAAGGTCGAGTCGCTCTATACTCCCTTTCATCCCGCCGTGCTGCGCTCGATACAGCATACCATCATGCAAGCAAAAAAAGCGGGGATTCCGGTGGGGATGTGCGGTGAGGCTGCCGCTGATCCCCGCATGATTCCTCTGCTGCTTGCCTTCGGGCTGGACGAATTCAGCGTCAGCCCGTCCGGCGTGCTCGCCGCTCGTCACGCCATCTCCTGCTGGGATACGGCCAACGCTGCGCATACCGCCGACGAGACGATGCGTCTTTGCGATTCGGCCAGCATTCAAAACCATCTTCAAACCGCCGCGCATCAACAAATAGCGGCTTCAAAGTCATGATGGATAAAAAACGTCTTATAAATTATCCCCGCATTCCCGTGTTTGGGAATGCGGGGATGCTTTCCTTATTCTCTCTTAGGCCTTATCGCCCGATTTGGAAAACAAGGCGGCCAACAAACCAAACAGGATGGCAGCCGTAATGCCGCCTGCCGTCGCAGTCAGCCCGCCTGTGAGAATTCCCAGAAAGCCCTTCTCGGCGATGCCGGTTTTGACTCCTTCGGCCAGCGCATAACCAAATCCGGTCAGCGGCACTGTGGCACCCGCGCCCGCAAAATTTACCAAAGGCTCGTATACTCCAACCGCCGTCAATATTACGCCCGCCACCACATAGCCGGTCAGAATGCGTGCAGGGGTCAGCTTCGTGAAATCAATAAGAAGTTGGCCCACCACACAGATGAGCCCGCCTACTACAAACGCCCAGACATACGTCATGCTGTATTCTCCCCCTTTCCACAAGGATGCAACAGGCATGGAAAACCCGGCCTGCATTCCTTCTCATTGTGTGTCAATGGGGCGCAATTTATGTATTTCTTCCGTTTCCAAAACAACCATCCATCTTTTGGTTGACTTTGGAAGGCAGGTAGGATATACTGGAATCCTAATTTGATACTGTGTCTCAATTTTGTCGAATTTTGCGAGGGAGGGATATCTCCATGCGAAACGAGTACACCACCCGCCAGCGCGAACAAATTCTGGCTTATTTCCAGCAGCATGCCGGGGGCCACGTCACTGCCGACGAACTTTTGGAGCATTTGCGGCAAAGCGGTCTGCCATTGGGGAAAGCCACTGTTTATCGTACACTGGAACGCCTGGTGCAGCAAAACGTCATTCGCCGGTATTCGCTCGGCGTGCGGCAATCGGCTTGTTATCAGTATATTTCCGGCGAGGAATGCCGCAGTCATTTTCATTTAAAATGCGTGGAATGCGGCCGGCTTTTTCATGTGGAATGCAGCCTGCTCGAGCAGACCAGCACGCACATCGGCCAGCAGCACGGTTTTACGGTTGACCCGAGTCAAACGGTTTTTTACGGCCGGTGCGGGCAATGCTCCCAAAGCGAAGCCTTGCCGGGCGAGCCACGCCAACCGGCGGCGCCGGAATGTACCTGCAATCAAAAAGCCTGCTTTGAGAAAGGATGAAATCCAATGAAACGTCTGCTTGCACTGTTGTGCTGCCTTTTGACGGCCGCGGCCGGTCTGGCCGGCTGTCAAAAGGCCCAGGACGACGGCACGACTCTGCGCGTCGTCGCCACCTTGTTTCCACAATACGATTTTGCCCGACGCATCGCCGGGGAACGCGCGCAGGTAACTCTGTTAATGCCCCCGGGTGTGGAAAGTCATTCCTTTGACCCCGCTCCGGCGGATATCGTTACGGTACAGCAGGCGGACGTTTTTCTCTACACCGGGCCGCAGATGGAGAGCTGGGCCGAAGGGCTGACTGCCAGCCTGCCGGACGATACCGAGGTAATCGATTTGTCTCAGTGCGTCGTTCTCTCTTCGCGGGCGCAGGCGGCGCAGGCGGAGCATACGGACGATGACGGGCACGATCACGAGCATTTGGCCGATCCTCATATCTGGACGAGCCCGGTTAACGCCATGAAAATGGTTTCCGCTATCCTGGAGGCGCTTTGCAAAGCCGACCCGGAAGGCGCTGCGATTTACCGGGCCAACGCACAGGAATATCAGGAGGAGCTAAAGGGGCTGGACGAGGATTTTCGTCGCATTGTAAGCGACGGACAGCGGCGAACCCTAGCCTTTTCCGGCCGGTTTGCGCTGCATTATTTTGCCCAGGAATATGGCCTTAGCTGCGTCGCTGCGCTGGAATCCTGTTCGGGAGAATCGGAACCGAGCGCGCAGTCGGTCGCACAGGTAATTTCAACCGTGCGCGAGCAGGGCTTGCCTGCGGTGTATTATGAGGAACTCAGCGACCCGAAAGTGGGGCGTTCCATCGCCGCCGAAACCGGCGCGCAGTTGTTACTTTTTCACTCCTGTCACAATTTGAGCAAGGATGAATTTGAACGAGGAGAAACCTATTTGTCTCTCATGCGCCGAAATGCGGAAAATTTGAAAGTGGGGCTGGGAGAATGAAGGTATTATCCTGCCAAGGACTCAGTGTCCGCTACGAACGCTCTTTCGCGCTGGAGGAAGTCTCCTTCTCCATCTCACAGGGGGATTATCTTTGCATTGTGGGAGAAAACGGATCCGGCAAAAGCACGTTGCTCAAAACCATTCTGGGTCTGGTTCCCGCTCAGTCGGGCTGCGTTACGCTGGGAATCGACCGGGAATGCATCGGATACCTTCCCCAACAGAGCGCCATCCAGCGGGATTTTCCCGCCTCAGTTTGGGAAGTTGTGCTTTCGGGCTGCCGAACGCAGGCAAAGCTGTCCCCTTTTCACACTGCCGCACAAAAGCAGCGCGCCCACACAGCTATGGAACGGCTTCGTCTGATTCCCCTGCGCAAACGCTCTTATCGCACCCTGTCGGGCGGTCAGCAGCAGCGGGTATTGCTGGCGCGGGCTTTGTGCGCGGCGGATGGCCTTCTCTTTCTCGACGAGCCGGTGGCTGGTCTCGACCCGTTGGTCACACAGGAGATGTATGACATCATCGCACAGCTCAACCGGCAGGAAGGGATGAGCATTGTGATGGTTTCTCACGATATCCCAGCCGCGGTACAATATGCGACGCACATTTTGCATCTAAAAAGAAAGCCGCTCTTTTTCGGCGCTACCGGCGACTATCTCGCCACCGACGAAGCCAGAAGGATGCTTCAAACGAACGGATAAATCATGCGATCCGGGAAGCAAGAAAGAGGGAATATGTTATGCCGTTTGATTTTAAAAAAGAATACAAAGAATTCTATCTGCCAGGGAACGTTCCGTCCATTGTGGATGTGCCGCGCATGAATTATATCGCCGTTCGGGGCAGCGGCGACCCAAACGAGGAGGGCGGCGCTTATAAGCAGGCGATTTCCATCCTTTACGCCATCGCATATACCATCAAGATGAGCTATAAGGGCAACCATCAAATAGAAGGCTTTTTTGAATATGTCGTGCCCCCGCTGGAAGGTTTTTGGCGGCAGGACGGCGTGGAAGGACTAAATTACTCCGACAAATCCGCATTTCAGTGGACTTCTGTGATTCGCTTGCCTGATTTTGTATCGAAAACAGATTTTGAATGGGCCGCCGAACAAGCCACAAGCAAGAAGAAGATCGACTGTTCCCCTGCGGAATTGTTAACCGTTGACGAGGGATTGTGCGTACAAATCATGCACGTTGGTTCCTATGACAGCGAGCCGGAATCCATTGCCCGAATGGACGAATATCTGGCTGAAAAGGGCTATCAAAACGATCTGACCGGCTCTCGTTTGCACCACGAGATTTATCTGTCCGATCCGCGCAGGGCCGCGCCCGAGAAGTGGAAAACCGTGATTCGCCATCCCATTAAAAAGGCGTCGCTATAGCATACAAATAGCCGATAATTCCGTTGACTTTTCCACTTGAGGATGGTATGATATCTTTAATTTTTTAGGAGGATGACGGCAATGATTTGTTTCTATTCTGACAACCGAAGCAAAGAGATGATGCGTGCCCTGACCATGAACTTTCGTGCGGGCAGGCTGGTGGCGTCGTATCTTTATCCCAAACAATAATTGTGTTGTTGAGATAAAGAAACCGCGATGTTGCAGCTAAACGCAGCATCGCGGTTTCTTTTTATCATAAAAACAGAATGGAGGCACAATGTATGCTCACTCACCAAGGTACCCAAACCATCCAAACGTCCCGGCTTACCCTGCGCCGATTTTTCCCCGGTGACGCGCAGGCCATGTTTGAGCGTTGGGCAAACGACGAGCAGGTCACGCGGTATCTGACCTGGACGCCGCACGAAACGCCCGAGGCAACCAAACAGCTTCTTATCGGCTGGTGCGAGGCGTACCGACAGCGGGAAACCTACAACTGGGCGATCGAGCATGAGGGCGGGCCGATTGGAAACATCAGCGTCGTGCGCCAGTCTCAGCGGGACGAAACAGCCGAACTTGGGTACTGCATGAGCAAAGCCTTCTGGAATCGAGGTATCATGACCGAGGTGGCAGACGCGGTCATCCATTATCTGTTTGAACAGGTCGGATTTCATCGCATCGTCATCTCCCATGCGGTCAAAAATCCCGCTTCCGGGCGGGTCGCGCAAAAATGCGGGATGAAGCTGGAGGGAATCCACCGACATGCGGCCAAGTCCCCTTCCGGCGAATTTCTAGACATCGCGCAGTACGCCGTTCTGCGGGACGAATGGAACACCCAGGGTACAAACCAACCGACAAAATGCACCGTTCCCCTGCTTCGGGGCGAGAAGGTGTTGCTTCGGCCTGTTCGGGAAACCGATATTGACGACCGTTTGGCCATCGGCCGGCGCCACGAATTCGTCCACATGTGCGGCGGGGAAGCTCTGCCCTCCCCTCCCCTGAATATCCCGAGCGGGCGGTGTGGAAAGCATGGTACCAATCTAGCAAAGACGATCCCTTTTACTGGATTTTGGAGGTTGACGGCCGGTGTATCGGCTCGGCTGGTTTCCACAAAATCAGCGATTCCGACCACTCGGCTGTCTACCGTATCGGCATTTTTGATCCCCGCTGTCATTCCCAGGGAATCGGAACCGAAGCCACCCGACTGCTGTTGGAATACGGCTTTGAAGCCATGGGCTGGCATCGAATCGAATGCAAGGTGCTCGACTACAACAAGCGAGCCTGCTGCTACGAGAAATGCGGATTTCACAGGGAAGGCGTTTTGCGCGACAGCGCATACATTGGCGGAAACTATTCGTCGGACATCGTCATGGGAATCCTAGAGGAAGAATACCGCCGCAGGCGCACCTCATAAAACGCCCGCCTTTCCATCAGTCGTGCAGCATAATCTCCCGGCGGTTGGACTCAAGCAGCCCCTCCTTTTTCATCCGGGACAACTCCCGCATCATGGCGCTGCGGTCAACGCAAAGATAATCCGCCAGCGCGCTGAAGGAAAAGGGAAGCCGAAAACGTTCCCCTCTCGCGCGCCGCGCCAACTGCCTAAAGTAACACAGCAGCTTGTCCCGGATGGTGCGCTGAGAGAGCACCTCCACCCGCTCGCTGAGGGCCAGCGTTTTGTCGGCAATCAAACGCAGCATATTTTCAACCACCCGGCTGTGGCAGGTACAGGCATTTTCGCATCGCTTGACAATATGATCGTACCCGATATAAACGACCTCGCTCTCGGTTTCGCTCACCACGGCAATGCCAGTCTGCTCTCCTCCCGCAAAAGCGAGCACCTCTCCGAACACATTTCCTGGCTCCAGCCATTCCAAAATGGTGCGATTGCCATGGATATCAATCCCACATAAGTACAGCGTACCGCTTTGCACCACGCCGACCGAATGGGACGCATGCTGCGCCGGGATTTCCTGCCCGCTTTGATAACGACGCTGCACCGTCTCAAAGCAATGCAGCATTCGCTCGCAATCCCGTATGCTGACCCCGTCAAACAACGCCGACTGTGCACATTCCTTACTCAAAAAGCATCCCTCCTACAGCGAAAAAGCTAAAACTGTTGCATTAGCACCAGATTATTTCTGGGTCTTATGATACCATAGAAACTACAAAAAGAAAAGCCCCCATTTGCCGTATGCGTCCGAATCCGGGCAACGTCATGGGAGGCATCTGTTGAAGGAGGAATACGCTCATGAAATCAATCAATATCACAGTACATGGCGGAACCTTACCCCAAGAGGAATTGGAAGCCACCGTGCGTTACGCTCAAAACCAATATCCCAACCGGGAGTTGACCGGGCTGGACATCACCCTGGATGGCGACGAGGTCGAGCTGCAATATCATCTGGCTCCGGTACCTTTTGAGCGCATCCGGCGTATTACCGGCTATCTTGTGGGAACGATAGATCAGTGGAATAACGCCAAAGCCGCTGAGGAACACGACCGAGTCAAGCATGCGGTCGGCTGCTCCTGCTGCGGATTGGACCAATCCATCTAGGTTGATCTTCGATAACGAGCCGCCGTGCTGCCCGGCAAGCTTCACGCGCATTTTGGGCGCATTGCATTCGGATTGCATCGGCTTACTCCTTCGCCTGGGTCAACCCCATTCTACAAGGAGGCAATTTTATGAAGCCCGTTCGCTATTTGTTTTGCAAACACTGCCATAATCTGGTTCAAGTAGTTAACGACGCAGGCGTTCCTATCGTCTGCTGCGGTGAGCCGATGATGGAGCTGATCCCCAACAGCACCGATGCCGCGGGAGAAAAGCATGTACCGATAGTGCAGCGCGATGGAAATCGGATTCATGTGGACGTGGGATCGACTGCGCATCCCATGGCAGAGGAGCATCATATCGCCTGGGTCGCTCTGGTGACCCGGCAAGGGGTGCAGCTTCGTTACCTGCCCCACGACCATGCACCCAAAACCTGCTTTTCCCTGTGCGATGGAGACGAGCCGGTGGAGGTGCTGGCCTACTGCAATCTGCATGGGCTATGGAAGGCTTAGAATACCCTCGCTTGACAAGGTCGGCATGCACTGCACTTTCAACGTTGCCGCCTAGCTTTACAAAAAACAAAAACCCCC
>CABQCM010000020.1 GCA_902462665.1 uncultured Oscillospiraceae bacterium
GCCGGCTACCCTCTGGCGGTGCGCCGACGGCCGGCCCTCTACCACCGCTATCCCCCCCTTCCCCGTAGGACGGGTGCCGGACGGCTGCGTGCTTCCCGACGATTACAACTATGAAATCGCTTATGCCGACTGCTATCAGCGGTTTTTGGAGGGACTCATCCGCGAGGCTGGAATGCCGTCCATCTTCCCCCTGCCGCCGCAGGGCGATCAAGCGGCCGACCTGGTGCTCTATTTCGCCGGTGACGACGACGCCAGTTCGGGAGAAATCAACATGATCGCTTCCGAACGCATGCACGAAAGAGGGCTGCCCTATCATATGAACCTCATGCCCACCGAAGATGGCAAAGGCTTTGTAATTACACGCGAGGAGGCCGAGCTGATTTGTTCGCGTGGCCAGGAAATTTCCATTCACTACAACTTCCTGAGCTATCCTTACACCCCCGAGGGCTGGAAAACCCAGCACGACCTCTATCTCGCTGCTTTTGGCAAGCCGGCAATCGGCCCGGTCAACCACTGCCTGGTTCAAACGGGTTCCTCGGCCGAGCGGTGCCGACTAGCCAAAGAGCAGGGCGCGCTGGGCGATAACAACAAATTCCAAAACCACTGCGACCACAACGATATCAACGCCTTTAACCTCATCGGTTATGCGTTTGGCTCGGCTTTCCCCCGCTTCACCATCGACGACGCCGCGCATGGCAATCAGGAAATCGGCTTCTGTGAGGTCTATGGTTCCTATTACGAGCCGCGCGTCTATGAAAAGACTGAGGAAGAATACGCCAAGATATACCGTTATCTGGATGCGGGCGTGTTTTACGGCCGGACGCTCCAGCTCTTTTTCCATCCCCACTATATCTCGGACATCATCACACCGGCCGCCCCCGCGCTGGAGGCTCTTGACGCAGCAATTGCCTATGTCAAACAGAAGGGCTGGCAGGTGGTCTACTGCGGGCCGGACGCTCTCACCTACTGGTGGCACGACCGCGCGGCCTGCCGGATTCAAAAGGTGACGCCCCAGGGCTTTGAGCTGGACAATCCCACCGGCCGACCGCTTACCCTTCGGTTGCCGGACGGCGTTCGCGATATCACGGTCGACGGCGTACCCGCGACGGCCGAGCGTAAATCCATTGCCGGGGAAAGCGCTTTGCTGCTCACTCTCACAGCTCGGAAGGCGACTGTGGCTTATACCCGGTAGTTCTTAGTCAATGGCTATGATGTGAAGCACGGCGAGACAAGCCCCGCATGGCTGGTTGCCGCCCTATCGCGCTCAGAGAGAGGGGTTCCCGGCGGCGTGGCGGCACGCTTTTGATCTTGTATCCAATCGGTTTGAGTGCCGTCGTGCTTCGCATTTCGCATACTCCTATCTTAAATTTATTTTTGGAGGCGATTTCATTGAACGCAACCTTCCGCAAAGCAACCTGTGTCCTGCTCAGCGTCCTGATGACGCTCTCTGTCACGATGGCCGGTATGACGGCCGTTCTGGCTGAAGGAGCTGTTGTAGACGGCCTGAAGGACGCCGCCTACACCGACGACAAAATGACGGTCGTTTCGACGGCTTATGCCGGCCCGGGCGGATCGGCCATCGGTAATCCCTATGGTCTTTACAGCAAAAGCTGGTATACCTGGGACGACGCCACCATTTACTACTACTGCGAGGTATACGACCCGGACCAGAGGTCACAGCTGGATCTCGTTTATTTTCTCAACGATGTCAGCGACGAGTCCATTTATAATTTTCAATTGCCAAGTGGCGGCTACTTCCAGTACACCGTAGCCACGGGTCAGTTGGATGTAGGCGGCAATCTTCAGCCGCAGGTTTCCTGCCAGGTGACCGAAACCGGGCGCTCCTATGAGCTGCAGTTTACCCGCGGGGAACAGACCGGCTTCTCATTCTGCCCGGTAATCTACGCGGCAGCCGACTACACTGTCAGCTATAGCACCACCTACAATTTGGCGGTCAGCCTCAAAAAGGTACTCTTCGGCGACGAAGCAACCTGGAAGGACGAGGCGGCGGTTGACAGCAGTGTGCTGGAAGGCCCGGCCAGAATCGCAGCGGTGGAAGATCTTCTTGCCAAAATCCCCGCTGATTTCTCCAGCCTGACCCCCGACAACCGCTCGGTGGTTGACGAGGCCAAGGTTGCTCTGAATGCCCTACCCTCGGCTCTGCGCAATGAGGTCAATGCCGAGCTGGTGAAACGGCTTAACGATGCCGTCGAGTATCTGGAGGGCTTGACGACCGACGGCATTCAAATCGACGGCGAAAAAGACGCGGATTACACCGACGACAAGATGATGGTCGTTTCGACGGCTTACGCCGGCGGCGGCCAGGGGCGCATTGAGAATCCTCAGGGCTGGTACAGCAAAACCTGGTACACCTGGGACGACGCCACCGTCTATGTTTATTGTGAGGTCTACGATCCCAACCAGAGCGCGGCGTATGATCTGATGTACTATCTCAATGACGTCAGCGAGACGGGTGGCTATACTTTCCAGATGGCAAACGGCGGCTACTTCCAGTATACCGTTGCCAACGGCGCTCTGGCCGCGGGCGGCGCGCTCCAGCCCAAGATTGCCAGTAAGGTGACCGAAACCGGCCGGGCATATGAGTTTAAATTCGACCGTTTGGCAACCACCGGCTTCTCCATCAGCCCGGTTGTCTCGAACGCCGATATCAACTACACCGTTTCCTATTTCACCACCTTCAACAACGACGCCGGATGCAAAAAGGTTCTCTACAACGACGAGGCTACCTGGAAGGATGAAACGGCCGTCGACGGCAACATCATCCACGACTCTGCCAAAATCGCCGCGGTGGAAGAGCTCCTTTCCCAAATTCCCGCCGACTTCGCGGGGCTGACCCCCGACAACCGTGCGGTGGTTGACAACGCGCAGAACGCTCTGAACGCCCTGCCCGCCGGTTGGCGCAAAGCGGTCAACGCCGAGCTCATTCAGCGGCTGGAAGGAGCAATTGAGTATCTGGCCACTCTGGTATCGGGCGACATCCAGATTAACGCGGTGAAGGAAAACGCCTACACCGACGACAAAATGACCTTTATCTCCATGGCCTTTGGCGGCGTGGGCACGCAGCAAATCGACAACACGCAGAACTTCTCTACCCGGAGCTGGTACACCTGGGACGATGAATTTGTCTACTACTACTGCGACGTTTACGATCCCGAGCAGGCGGCAAAATACGATGTTTTCTACTTTGTCAGCGATATTTCGGACGATCTTCTCTCCTTTGTCCACCAGGCTCCCAACGGCGTTTACTTCCAATATGAAATTTCCACCGGTGAAGTACAGTCGGGCGGCGAGCTGGCTCTTGAGTCGGCCCATCGCGTGACCTCGACCGGCCGCGCCTACGAGTTTAAGTTCCAGCGCAAGGGCGAAACCGGCTTCTCCATCGGGCCGGTGGTGTATGGTTCGGCTTCTTACACCGTCAGCTACAAAACTACTTATTACAATCCCGGCAACCTCAAACAGATCTTCTACAACAACGAAGCCACCTGGAAGGATGAGACGGCCATCAACGATCCCGAGTCCGGGGTTGCCGCGGTGGAAGCGCTTATTCAAGAGATTCCCGCGGATATCGCCTCTCTGACCACGGCCGATTATACCACGGTAGACACTGCCGACAAAGCGTTTAAAGCGCTTCCCGCCGGCTGGGAAACCAAGGTCAACCCGGATCTCGTGAAACGACTGGAAGACGCTGTCGCTAAGATGAAAGAGCTGTTTGCCGGCTCGGTCTGGATCGACGGCGAGAAGGACGAAGCCTACAGTGATGACGCGATGACCGTTATTTCCACGGCCTACGCCGGCCCGGGCGGTTTCCTGATCGATAACACCTACGGCGTTTTCAGCAAGACCTGGTACACCTGGGATGACGAATCGGTCTATTGCTACGTTGAAATTTACGATCCCGAGCAGGTTACCCAGATGGATGTTTTCTATTGCATCAGCGATCTCGGCGCGGATGGCAGCTATGTTCACGAACATCCCATGGGCGGCTACGCTCAGTACACCGTCGCTACCATGACCCCGTCGTTTGGCGGCGCTCTGGCTTTGGATGCGGCCTGTCGCAAGACCGAAACCGGTCGTTCTTATGAGTTCCGGTTCGACCGTCTCACCCCGGACGGCTTCTCCATCAGCCCGCTGATCTACGTCAATGAAAAATACACTGTTTCTTATCACACCAATTACTTTGTGAACGTCAACGCCAAGCAGGTTCTTTACGATAACGACCGCAGCTGGTTTGACGACACTGCCACCGACGGTGTGACCGTTGACGATCCCGCGAAAATCACTGAAGTGGAAGAACTTATCGCTCTGATCCCGGAGGATATCGCCTCCATCACCGTTGATGAGCACAGCGAGGCCGTGAATAACGCCGACAAGGCATACAATGCCCTGCCCTCCGGCTGGAAAGCATCGGTCAACGCTGATCTGGTTACCCGCCTGAACGAGGCCAAGGCGAAGATTGCCCAGTTGAAGCTTCAAGAGACCATCGACGCTCTGATTGCGGACATTGCCGCTCTGCCTGCTACCGACTCGATTACCCTCGAGCAGGAAGAGACCGTCAACGCTCTGCTCGCACGGTACAACGCACTGGACGACAACGCTAAGGAGGCCGTTACCAACTCGAATCTTCTGACCGCTGCCGTGGCCAAGCTGGATCAGTGCAAGGCCGACGCTGTCATCGCTCAGATTGACGCTCTGCCCGACGCAGATCAGATTACTTCGGATAACGCCACCGACGTGCAGAGCGCCAGAACCGCTTTTGCTGGACTTACCGAAGCCCAGCAGGCTCTGGTTTCCAACCTCAGCAAGCTGGAAGCGGCTGAGGCAGCCTTGAAGGCCCTGGAATTCACGTTGGGCGATATCAATAACGACGGCAAAATTGACGCGGCAGATGCATTGCTCGCCCTGCAGCACTCGGTAAAGCTGATTACCCTCGAAGGCAACAAAGCTACCGCAGCCGACGTAAACCACGACGACAAGATTGATGCGGCAGATGCACTGAAGATTCTTCAGTTCTCAGTGAATCTGATTAAAGAATTCTGACAACCCCCTCCTACCTAATATGCAAAAAAGCAGTATGGCGCCGCCATGCTGCTTTTTTGCGTCTGTTTTCAAATTTTGCTCTCGCAAATCTGCGTCGCGGCTTGTATGTGGTTGTGTAGAAACCGCTTGTGTCTTAAAATCGACCGATTATCGAAAAGCAATGGAAATCACCGCGCGTTTTCTTTATAATATTACCGTAACAAGGTGGTGATTTCATGCAAATCAAGATTGAAATAGATCATTCGTGTACCGAGCCAAACATCATTATTGTCACAGATTCCATGACAGAAGATATCCAGAACATCATCCAACGATTATCGGAAGATTTCCCACAGGTCATTTCCGGCAGCAGAGAGGGCAAAGTGGAAGTACTGGATCCAACGGATTTTATTCGGATTTATGCAAATTCAGGAAAGGTCTTTGCGGTAACGCCCCGAGGGGAATACGCTCTTCGCCTTCGGTTGTACGAAGTGGAAGAACGCCTTGATCATCGGCTATTTGTCCGCATTTCAAATTCTGAAATTATTAATCTAAAACAAGTAGAAAGCTTTGATTTAAGCTTTGCGGGCACCATTTGCGTTACATTGTCCAACGGCACGGTAACCTATGTGTCGAGGCGATTTGTGGCTAAAATAAAACGAATACTGGGGATATGAGGTAAAAACTGAAAAATAATTTTTTAGATAGGAAGTTTTGTGCCGTGGAAGCTGGAACGCCCCCCGCTTCGGCGATACCGAAACCGCCCAATCTTCCGTGTGATACGAAAGGGATGGTCATCCATATGAAAAGAAAGATACTCATGCGCTGCGCCACTGGTTTTCCAATCGGCGTTACCATCGGCTATTTGATTACGATATTTCTTTCGATTGTCTGGGGCGAGGGTCGTTATTTCCCTTGCGTACCCGAGCTGATTTCGACAACGGGCAGTGAAATCAACGCAGTGATTACGCAAACCATACTGTGCGGTTTGCTGGGTGTGGGATTTTCGGCAGGCTCGATTGTATGGGAAATGGAAAACTGGAGCATCGTGCGGCAGACGGGAATTTATTTTATCATTGCGTCTGTGGTAATGATGCCGGTTGCTTATGCCGCATATTGGATGGAGCACAGCCTGGTCGGTTTTGTCCGTTATTTTGGGATTTTTGTTTTTATTTTTGTGGTTGTGTGGATGATACGCTATGGCATCGCCAGACACAACGTAAAAAAAATAAACGCTACTCTTGGGAAAAACGGAAAGTGGTAAACGTGTATTTGCCTCCGCTGCGGTGATTCCCTGCGGCGGCCATCGTCTTATGAACAACGGCCGGTCGGAAGAAATCCTCTTCCGATCGGCCGTTGTTTGATGATACTGTAAAATTATTTGCTTATCCGACTGTGCTGCTGCGTAATCCGATTGTAGCGCGGGATGGTGGCAAGCTGCTCGCTGATGTATTCCTCCGGAAAGCTGTAAGCGCCCTTGACAATGGATTCAAAGTTGCGCGGTGCCGGCTCAAAGTCGGTGGCCCAGGCGCGACCTTCCTCGGTCGCAAGCATTTCGTTGATCTTCTCCTGGAAGAACAGCATTTCCTTATATTGAGTGGAAGTCACTAGGGTGTCGCAGCAATAATCCATCCACATGGTACCCGGAACACCGCCCGCCTCATACAATGCCTTCCAATAAGTAAACAGGGAGGTGGTAGACACAATATTGCAGATGCGCAGGTCGTCGCTGATGTTATAATTGCGGTTGCTGTCTAAGGAACCGAACGAGGGATTGACGACATTGTCCATCGACATGTGGAAATCGGCTGTCTTGGTGGTGTTGAGCCCGTGCTTGGCCGCCTGCCGGGTCAATTCATAGACCTCGGAGGGAGTGTAGGCCAAGGTGGTATAGCTGCTGTCGCCAAACACAATGCCCGACGCTATGAGAATCTCGGGCACCAAAGCAGCCCTGCGCTGTTCATAATAGCAGCTGCGATAATGAGGGTTGGTGGTGTTGGGCGAGATACCGGGCGCAAGATAGATGGCATTTTCGCTGCGGATATTGAGCCTGGCCTCCTCCACATCCATGGCGTCCAGCATGGTCTTATAGTAATTCATGCGTTCCACCGTGCGGAAGAGATCCATCTCGGCCGTCGCGGCCGTCCAATCGTGATAGACTGCCGAAGGGTTATTGGAATCAATACCAATGCTGTTCTGTTGGCCCTCAGCGGCGGGGTTAATATCGTTAAATGAGGCATAGTTGGAGCCATAAGCGGCGTTGAGAGCGCCGATGCTGCCGTAGGCATTGGTCAGCCATTGCCGCAGCGCGGGATTGAAGCTGTTCGAGCCGAGGGCATAGCGGCCGTTGATATAAAATCCCAGCCAACCAAAGTTATCCTCAAGCGAGATGGGAAGAATGCCCTTGGGCGTGCTGTAATAAAGATCGCCGTAGCGGATAAGGTTGATGCGTGCAAGCAGGCCGTTGGCCTCGTCGGCATTCCTCACGCCAAAAATATCGGTTTTTCCGCTCAGGGATACAGTAGGATCCAGTACCTTTAGCCGTGTCTCAGCCAAAGGATTCCGATAAGGATACAGGGCGTGACCTTCTTCATCAAATCCCATCTGACGCGCGCTGTCGAGCATAAAAGCCGTCATATCATATACGCCGCTATAGTCTCCGGTGGCTGACTCAGTGGTGGTGATGTAGTTGATGCCGGCCTCCTTCATGTTGCGCAGCTCATTGACGATGGTCGAGGCGCAGTCGGGACCGCGATCGGCGGCGCCGCGCATATCCGCCATGTTTTGTGTAATGATCAGCGGTGTGCGGGTACCATCCTCTTTGACGTGATAGTTTTCATTAAAAGGATTCAGCTTAATCTGAATGTCGTCGGTGTTGACCGAAACGGGAATTTGGGCTGTGCCAATCTCATCGCCGTCACCATTGATGAGCTTCAGTCCGATTTGCTCGGTAAAGGAAGCCACCTGGAGATACATCCGGGAAGTGGTCGGCTCGCTGGCGTCATCGCTCACCATCAGGTGAGATTGATAGGAGGTCAAAAATTCCTCAAAGGTGCCAATCCAGCCGCAGCGCGAAACCGCGGTTAAGCCGCTCTGGTTAGTCACTGCCTCCGGCTCGGTGATATCCCCGTAACGTGAAATGGTGAAGGGGAAGCGAGCGCGGGTCATCGTGGTAGCGTACAGCAGCGTATCGCTGTAATTGTATTTCGCTTTGCTATTTTTCAATTTGCCGGTGACCACGATCCGATAGTCCCCGGTCGCCATTTTGGAGCCGTGATTGAATACCAGCCACATCTCGCCCGATTCGCCGGGATAGAGATAATCCAGCAGCGGCTGCCACTCGTTGGAGGTCGTACCCTGCGTTTCGTACTTGCCCTCCCGGTTCTTTCTTTGAAGCTGGCAGTAGAAGTTAAAGCCACCGTTGCCCTCGAGATCGAGCACCGTGTTGCCCGTGTTGGTATAACGGAAGTGGAACCAGGTATAATCGCCCTGTTCGACTGTGCCGGAATACCTCTCCTCGGTGGTGTCAAACGGAGGATACGCCGTGCCCCGAATATCGTCGTCCGGATTTAAGGCAAGCTGCGGTTTGGTAGAGGGAGAAGTCATGGTGCCATTCACATACCCCAGATATTCAAAATCCACCGAAATATCGCCGGGGAGGGTACAGTCAAAATAATCCTGCTCCTTTGGAGTACGCGCTGTTTCTTCGTAACCCGTAGCCTCCACATACACGCTCTCGCCGATATCAACGCTGGTGCTCGTCAGAGAATAGTCGATGGGGACGCAGTCATAAGCCGAGACGTTTTTGGGAATGCTGTAGGTCAGCCGGGTGCCGCCGGCCTCTACCGTGCCGGTAACCTTTTCGGCGTTTTGATATTTGGCGTCCATTTGCCGGGCAACGTCCTTGGAGAGACGGTTGTAGACGAGGCGGTATTCGTCGTTGAGGTCATAAGAATCAGTGGAAGACGCCTCCACCGAACCGCCCAGCTTGTCTTTTACCTCCGCCGCGTCGTTGTAATTTTCCAGCGAAACAACGTCTGTAAAGTCGGAATAATCCGCCCCATAATCGAGGTCGCGGGCTTTGTAATAACGCTCTTCGGGGGTGAGGGAAACGTCAAATTCCTTGATCAGCCCCACCGAGTGCTGCAAAATCGCCAGCGCGTCGGATGCGTTGACCTGACGGTCGTCGTTGACGTCCGCCCAGGTAAAAGCGTCGGAATCCAGCGTAGTCAGCTGAACCGAATGCTGCAGCGCAAGCAGAGCATCGGCAGCGTCGATCTTGCCGTCGCCGTTGATGTCACCAAAGCTGCCGGCTTGAACCGACACGGAAAACACACTGGTAGCAACCAGCGTCGCGCCGATGAGCAGAGACAGCGCCTTTTTCATATTTGTCCATCCTTTCTCCAAAACGTAATCCAGGTGAGAAAAAATTAAAGTATTCTTAACTTTATAATAATCGTATGTTTTCAAAATTGCAATGGGAATTTGGTGACACAAAATACAAAATCGGGTTTAATTTGAAGCATGTGGAAAAAGCGCAAAAAAGCAGCGCGGCATAGTTTGCCACACTGCTTTTTCGCTCTGTATTAGGAGGGATGGATGGTTAAAATTCTTCGATAAGGTCAACCGACTTTTGCAGGATTTTCAGCGCGTCGGAAGCGTCGATCTTATCGTCGTGGTTGACGTCAGCCGCAACAGCTTTATCGCCTTCCAGCTTAATTAGCTTTACCGAGTGCTGCAAAGCAAGCAGAGCATCGGAAGCGTTGATATCGCCGTCGTTGTTGATGTCGCCCAGGGTGTAGGTGGGGAGATCCGGAAGATTTGCAAACTCTTCTTCCGCCTTCTCCAACCGCTCAAGAAGCCCCTCGGCCAAAGCCTTTTGCTCCTGACGAGTCAGCTCATTGACCAGCGCACGGGCAGCTTGAATGGCGTCCAGGCTGTTTCTATCAATGGTTTCCGGGATCGCGCGGATGGCCTCTTCCGCCGCGGCAATGGCTTCCTGATCCAGCGG
>CABQCM010000021.1 GCA_902462665.1 uncultured Oscillospiraceae bacterium
CCCCCCGCCGCTGGAACAGGCTGCGGCGGGCGGCTTGCTCCTGCTCCGAGATTTGACGCCCGGCTGCCTCGCGAATGGCTGCCGACCGGCGCTTGATCATATCGTAGGTTTCCTGCAGCACCTCGGCTTCGGCGCGGGCAAGCTCGTCCTTCATTTTCTGTTCGGTTTGTCGCTCAATGGCATTCTGCTGCCGGGCCGCTTCCTCGCGGATGGCCGTTAGAATGGTATCAATTTTGGATTGCGGCATGTGCTTCACCTCTATATCTTGACGCCGATGGCGTCGCGGATGTACCGGGTAATCGACTCGCTGCCCCGGCCGGAGCCGTGCCGGTCGGGAATCTCGACGATGAGCGGTCGCTGGCGGTTGAGCTTTAAGTCATACACCAGATCAGGGGAGAGGGCGACCAGCTTTTCTGTCAAGAGCACAATGCCGATTTCGGGGTTATCAATGGCGGACATCAGGGCATGACGCACCTCGGCGGCGGTGTGCACCACCACCCCGTCGATACCGGCCAGCCGTAGCCCGACTAAGGTATCGTGATTGTCGCTGATGACATAGAGCTGCATACGCACGCCCTCCTTTGCTTTGCAACTGAAAATGAGGCAGCCCCCGCATTGGCGCGGCGGCCGATACGAAATGATTTTTTACAGCTTGGTGATAATCATGAAGGAAATAATCAGGCCGTAGAGAGCCAGCGTCTCGCCCAGCGCGACGAAAATCAGGGATTTACCAAAGGTCTTGGGGTTTTCGCTGGTGGCGCCGATGGCGGCGGGGACGCTCGAGCCCAGGGCGATACCGCCGCCGATGGCGGCGAGGCCAGTGGACAAAGCAGCCGCGATATAGCCAAAGGCCGCGTTGGAAGACCCGGCTTCGGCAGCCGTGGCAGCCGCTTCGGTGGTAGCGGCCGATGCGCCCATGGTGCAGCCCAGGCAGAGTGCGGTCATGACAACCAGGGTGACAAAGTGAACCTTCATGGCCTTCGAGCCGCTTTTCCCCGTTTTAAAGGAACGAAGCGCGGCATAAATGGCGCAGAAAATGGCGATGGGGGGAATGAGCATAAAAATAACGTTGATCATGAGAATACCTCCAACTAAAATAATATCAAATGTGTCCCAACGCCAGTTTGGACACATTGTACAGCGCCTGCGCTCTCTTCTTAACAAAAGACAGGGACGCTGTTTCTACCGATTGGTTGTCCAACCTTTATTCCTGCACCGAAACCGGCGCGTAGGTCTTGCCCGAACCCTCATAGAAGCGGCTGAACATTTCATAGAATTCCAGACGCAGGCTTTGCACGCCCACCAGCAGGCCCTCCAGGGCAAGTACGATGATGTTGCCCAGAATAATCAGGAGGATATTGAGTACCCCGCCCAGCATTTCGCCGATGGTGAAAAAGACCATCATCATGCTGGCATGAACCAACACAAAAGCGCCTACCCGCAGGAAGGAAACCGTATTGGTCACGTAACTCAAAAATGCTTCAAAGGCTTCAAAAAAGCCCTCGACCAGATAACCGCCCCAGCTCTCCGGCTTCCAGTTCGGGTCGCGGTTACACAGCTTGATGAGCGGCTCCTGCACCCACAGCAAAAGCAGGGGGAAGGCCACCCCGCACAGGAGGATGGGAGTCAGGGAAATTCCCAAAGGCAGCACCATCGACACGAGCGCCAAAACAATGCCGGTATAGAGTATGACGCCCACCAGGCCGTTTTGGCCGAAAATAGCGCCGCCGATGTTGTGCTGGCGAATGCAGGAATAGATGTTCAGCCCCATGGCTACGTACATCAGCGCCACCCCGATGACGACGGCGGCAATGAGAATGTTCATCATGCTCGACGACGCCATGACCTCAATCGGCTTTTCGGCAAAGCCAACAGCGCGGTAGAGCGGGTCAAGCAAATGTTCAAAACCGAACACCGAGCCGAACACCACCCCGAACACAGCGCCCGAAATGCCGCAGGGAATCAGAATGCGGCCCAACTCAAGCTTCATTTTACGGGACATAAACCAGCCGGCGACAGCAAGCAAAATACCCTGCCCCAGATCGGCAAACATAATGCCATATAAAATGGTATAGGTTATGGCAACAAAAACGGTGGGGTCGATTTCATTGTATTTGGGTACGCCAAACATTTTAACATAGAATTCATAAGGCTGAAAGAGCTTATGATTTTTCAGCTTGACCGGCGGGGCGATCTGGCGCACATCTTCCGGCTGCTCAAAGGTCAGCTCGACCTCGGGAACCGTTTCAAAGGAAGCCTCAAATTCAGCGCGGCTTCCGCTCGGAATCCATCCGCGCAGGATAAACAGTCGCACAAACCGGCCGGAACAGGAAACGGCGTTTTGCCGGATTTCAAAAATTTTGTTGCGCCGCAGCAGAGAGGCGTAGACCTCCAGACAATGCTCCCGCTCGGTCTGCCAATATTCGAGGGCCGATTGATCGAGCGCGGCCAGACGCTCGTCAATTTCTTTTCGCCGAGCGCGGCAATGGGCGATCGCGTCGCCTGCATGGCCGTCTACCTCGGGAATGTTGAGCCGCTCAAAAAACAGCCCGGCAAACACCCGGTCGACGTCGCTGATGTGAGCCGAAGGGGCGGCGTACATGCCCCAGTGGTAAGTTTTATCGCTGGAGATGGGAATAAACAGAATATAGGGGTTGTCGCTGTATGCGTCCAGCAATCGGTAGCTCTCCACCGGCAACCGACCGAATCGAATGGTCACATATTGAGTGTGCTGGGCGGAGTGTAGGTCCATATCCAGCCCGGAGAAATGTTCGAGCTGCTGCTCAGTGGCCAGCAGCCGGTTGGCTTCGGCGCTGAGCGCCTCGCGTTCGGATTGGATGCTGCCGATGTGCTGCTCGATTTGAACAATGTCGGCGTCGTAGTCGGCGATCCCACCCAGCACCCCGACCGAGGAAAGGGTGGAAGCGACCTCCTCCGGCTGTTCGCCCATCGAAAGAATAATGGTGCGCAGGCGCTGCAAGGGCTGCTTGAAGGGATTTTCCTCTACAATGCGGGAAGCACCCTCCAGATTTTTGAGATAGTCGTCGGTCGATTCCAGCTGAAAGCAACCGCTTTGCAGACAAAGCGCCGCCACGCGATCGAGCGAATCAAAGCAGCCGGTGATATTGACCAGCTCCATTTTTTCAATAGACATCGTTGTCACCTGCCTTGGAATTAAGATCCGCAATGAGGAAACGAATCATTTCCTCCTGCGGGATGTGATAACGGATTCCCTCGATGATGGTGGTCAAGTCCTCCAGCTCAAGCTGAGAAAGCAGCCAATAGGAGGCGAGCACCACGGCGGGATGGGTGGAAAAGCTCATATTCTTTTTGGCCTGCCGGTAGAGCAGACGATCGCACTGCCGGTCAAGCAATCCCTCGTCCAGTTGCAGCGATTTCCCGTATCGGGTGCGCTCCACCAGCTCGGCCAGCTCGTCGTTGGTACGGCATTCGCACAAAGATTCTCGCTGGGCTTTGGAAAGATACCGACCGAAAGGAATGAGCTGAGAACGGACAATGGAGGGGGAGGGCTGGAAGTACTGTACCTCTCGTGAAACGAGCTGAATGTTTTTTAAATCGGCATGCATTCCGTACAGCGCGCGAAGCTCACTGGCCGCCTCACCGTGAAAATCCCGTTCAATGAGGGAAAAGAGGAAGGAAAACAGGTGCTTTTGCAGCGCCGATTCCAGCATGGCGAAGTCGATATTTTCCCCATCCTTTGGCCGGAAGGGAGCAATCGCTTCCCGTAGGGGACTGCCGGCCAGCGCGTCGAGAATTTGGTCGAAGGAGCGGCACTCGGGCAGCTTTTCTAGGTCGATTTTGGAGTGACGGTGAAAATACTCCGAAATCGCCAAGGCGAATTCTTCCGGGTGACCGGCCCCGTAAAACCGCAGAAAGATATACAGCTGCCGAATCTCACCCTGCCGGACGATGTAGTCAAAATAATGGTTGCCCATCGAGGAATCAAACTGGCATAACCGCAGCATCTCCTGAAAGGCGGCTTTACGCAGCAGTATTTCCAGGTTTCCCCGGTGAAGCACGCTTTCGCGGGCGTCGGCCAGAAAGCGGTCGTAGGGTGGGATGCCCGACAGGGTCGAGGCTACCTCGGCTACGCCTGGACAATCCATCAAATCCCGATATTGCGCGGCAGTAAGCATCCGCGCGTAGTGAATGCGGGCTTTGACTAGCGTGGCGTTGGAGGCAGCCGAGCCTAGCATGGCGTGTCCTCCCCAAGCGCGCGCTCAGTCACGGCGGCAATCCACTCTTCCTGATGCGCGCGGTAAAGCTCTTCCAGTCGTTCGGTCTGGCGGTTGGAGGCGGCGGAAAATTCCGCCAGGGCTTCGCTGGCAAGCTCGGCCTCTTTCTCCTCCAGAACTTTCAGGCGCTTTTCCGCCCGCGCAATATACTCGTCGTGCAGTTCTTGCTTCCTCTGTGCGATGGCGGCGCCGGTTTCGGCCTGCCTGCGCACGGCGGCGGCCGTTTTTTCCCCGGCCTTGCGGTCGGTTTCCAATATGGTTTCAATGAGTTGATCCATTGTCATCCTCTGCCTTTCGGAACAAAATGCCCGCCAGCGCAAAAAAATTACTTTTGCTGCGTCGGGTGCTGCCGCACCTTATGAAAAGAATGTTGGCCGCAAAAGATTTCACGATGTTATTATGAGAATTTTACATATATAATATATCAACCGCACGGACAATTTCAAGAGGTAAAATTCATAAAACTGTTTGCACAATGCGCGCAAAATCAGTTATAATAGTGTTGCATCGCACGTCGTGTGTACAAAGGAGAGGATTTTGCGCTGAAACAGATTCATTTTGCGGTGGACAAAGAACAGGATGGCTGTACGGTTGGGCAGGCGCTGCGATTGGCCGGCGTTTCCCTGACCAGGGTGCGCTCGCTCAAGCGGGTGGAAGGGGGGATTACCCTCGATGGTCGGCCGGTGTATACGAATTGCATTGTCCGTTCCGGCCAGACGCTGACCATCGCCATGCCGGAGGATACCCGTCCAGCTTCGCCCGGCGGCCCGGCGGTGGATGCGCTCTATTGGGATGAGCAGCTTATGGTGCTGGACAAGCCGCCTTTTATGACCGTGCATCCGGTGAAGGATTACCGCGCCAATACTCTGGCCAATGCGTTTGCCGCTTTGTTGGCGCAGCGGGGGCAGACGGCTGCCTTTCGGCCTCTCAACCGCCTGGACCGCAACACCTCCGGGCTGGTTGCCGCGGCCATGAACCCCTTTGCGGCCGCCAAGCTGTCGGGGCGAGTGGAGAAAGAGTATACCGCCATTGTTCATGGAAGGCTCACTGGAAAGGGAACCATTCATGCGCCGCTGCGCCGGCGGGAGGGCTATGGAATTTCACGCGAGGTGGGGCCGGGGGGACAACCGGCTGTAACCCATTGGGAGAGCTTGGCTGTTTCGGCTTCTCATTCCTTGCTTCGCGTTCGAATCGAGACCGGCCGTACCCATCAAATCCGTGCGCATATGCGGCATATGGGATTCCCATTGGAGGGAGATACCATGTACGCAGAGGGAGCGCAGACCCTGCAGCGTCAGGCTTTGCATTGCGGCAGACTGTGGCTGCGCCATCCCCTGACGGGAGAGCGGGTGGAGGTGCGCAGTCCTTTGCCGGACGATATGCGGGATTTCGCGCTCGTACAGGGATGGAGTCTGCCCGGATAACATAGAAGAAAAGAGGATTCTCAATGAAGAAAATCGCCAGTTTTGAAGTGGATCATACTCGGTTGCAGCCGGGGATGTATCTCTCTCGTGTGGATGGAGACATCACGACTTACGATCTGCGGCTGCGCCGTCCGAACGTCGAGCCTGCAATGGAAATCGACAGTATGCACACCATTGAGCACTTGGCTGCGACCTGGCTGCGCAACAGCGCCTGCAAAGAGAAGATCATTTATTTCGGCCCGATGGGATGCCGCACGGGGTTTTATCTGCTGATGCGTGACGCTGATGCAGTGGAAGCCATTGATGCAGTGCGCAAAGCGTTTGCCTTTATTGCTGCTTATGAGGGGGAAATTCCGGGAGTTTCTGCCGCAGAGTGTGGTAATTGGCGCAGCCATAATCTACCTTTGGCACGCCGGGATGCTGCGGAGTATACCAAGGTACTCGAGCATTGGCAAGCAGAAAATTTGCAGTATGCGTAATATGAGTTGTATATTATATACATAAAAATATATTTATTTTGATAATAAATATGCATGAATACGTTTGTGGCCTGAAAAGGTTGCAAAATTGTAACCATTTGTTATAATAATGATGACATGGTTACAATTTTGTAACCTTTCTTTTTATTGTCGGGTGAGTTAAGCGAAGACAAAAAAGCGCCGCGGTGGTAAGGCTGGTGGCAAAAATTATAGAAAATAGCGACCTGGCTGTTTTCTATCTCGAAAGGATCTTTTACCTATGCATTTATTGCCGGATCTAAGTAGGAACCAATCAAAGGAAACCCATCGTTCTATCATAGACTTTGTTTCGCGACTGGTGAGCGCGTTAGTTCGTGTCTGCTATCGTGTGGGCATGTTCAGCGTGGTGTTTTGCCGTCGCGCTGTGCGGTTTGCAGCACAGGGACTCAGGCCGGTTCGCGACTGGCTGTTGGGAGGCGCTGTCCGTCTGGCTGCTTTGGCCGATCGGATGTTCGGCCGTTATAGCCGCCGTGCGGCGGATGTGATTGGCCGTACTGTGGCGGGAATTGGCCGGGCGTTTCGCGCGGGCTCGCAGATGCGTGCAAAAAATGGCGTAGTTGCCGCTGTAAAAGCATTTTTTGAAACGGCGGCCGGTTCCTTGAGACGTCATCGCGCTTTTTTGCGCGGTGGCATGCGGCTGGCTGCTCCGACTTTGGCGCTGGCTTTGCTGGTGACCACCATTGGCGTATGGTCGAGCGCGACTTTCGCGCTTGAGATTCAGGTTGGCGGCCAGACGGTAGGATATGTGTTGAACGAAAGTGTTTTCACCGACGCATATGAGCTCATGAAGTTGCGGGTGGTGAACGACGGCGCCAGCAGTTTTGCCATGGAATCGCCGGAGTACACGATGACCGTGGTGTCGGCTGACCGACTTTTGGATGCGGCGGGTTTGTGTGATAGCTTGATCAATGCTTCGTGCGGTGAAATTACCCAGGCTTGCGGGTTGTATGTGGATGGCGAGCTCATTGCCGTGACTGCCAGCAAAAACGGCTTGCAGACGGCGCTGGACGGTATTTTGACCGCCGCGATGGAGCAAGACCCGCAGGTAGTGGACGCCGCCTTTGAAAACGAATTGGTGTACAAAGAGGGATTGTATCCGGTTGGAAACGTCGTTTCAGACGAACAGGCATATCGTCTGTTAGCCGGCAACCGCGATGAGATTGACGCTTATACTCTTGCCGCAGGCGAGGTTGTTTCGGATGATATTGCTTCTCTTGAGAAGAATGACGCTTCTGCCGTGGAGCCGCGCGAGCAAAATCCCCCAATCAGTGAGGAAATTACAGCCGATGGCCGGGCTCTGAAGGCACGGGTGAACTCCCCGGTGCTCAATGTTCGCCTGGTGCGCACGGAGGTGTATGAGGAGCCGATCGCTTACGAGACGGAGGAAGTCGAAGATAGCTCCAAGCTGGAGGGCTATCGGAAGGTAAGCGTTGCGGGGGTCGAGGGAAGCCGACGGATTACAGCGAACGTGGAATACGTCGACGGACAGGAGATTTCTCGAACCATCGCTCAGGAAGAAACGATTGTCGAGCCGGTGAAGGAACAGGTTGTAGTCGGTACGCGCAGCATAGCGGCAGCTTCTCAAAAGACCGTGAGTATGCGCCAGCTCATGTGGCCGGTCGCCAACGTCTCGGGCAGCTATATCAGTTCCTATTTTGGCGATGGCCGCAACCATAAGGGGCTGGATATCTGCGCTCCCTCCGGCACCCCGATTTATGCTGCCGAAAGCGGAACGGTGGTCAGCGTCAATGGTTCGGGCTGGGGCTATGGCTTGCATTTTGTCATTGATCATGGCAATGGGGTGCAGACCTTGTATTCCCACTGCAGCACCATTCAGGTGGAGGTAGGCCAGCAGATTGCCCGCGGTCAGCAGATTGCCGCGGTCGGGCGAACCGGCAACGCGACCGGGAACCATCTTCATTTTGAAGTTCGGGTGGGCGGTACTGCTTACAATCCGGCTCCTTTTCTGGGGCTGAATTAAGTCCGGGCCGGCCCGCTGCCGTCACAGAACCCAAAAACGCTATGCAATTGAGTTTTCTTTGCATAGCGTTTTTTAATTGGAGTTGATACCATCGCGAAAACGGGGGGGGGAGCTGCGTTGCCCTTGCTGCCGGGGGGACGGCTGCCTCTCTAGTTCATTTTTTCATAGCTGAAAACTCCAAAAGGATGGTAAGGGCTTTATCTAATAAATGATTCCTTGCGTGAACGCATGCGCTTCTAGTAGAAACGCTCCTTCGTTTTGTCGTTTTAAAAAATTTTATCCTTTCAACAAAATTTGTAAATGGTTAAAATCGGTGCAAACTATAGTGAAATACCCCCTTTTGATTTTTAGGAATATGCAAAACCGGAAGATTCCCAATTGACAGAAACAGACGCAATGTGTATAATAGACCGTGTTTGTTCTGGCAAATTGTGATATTCGTCGCATTCGGCTATGGAAGATGGGCAGTTTTAAGCTGCGCAAGTTACTGTCGCTGGCGGCTTTGAAACAAAAGTTTCGTTGTGTGGCCCGAGAACGCCTTCGCCGGGCGACGAGAAAGGTTTGGTTTGGTTCATGCAAAAAACAATCAGTGTCATGGATATTCTTGCGGTGCTGCGAAAAAAATGGGGAGTGCTTTTTGTTAGTACTCTGCTGGGGGCTGTGGCCTTTGTGCTCGTATCCATTTTTATGCTGCCCAAGATTTACACCTCTTCGGTGTCGCTGTACGTGAATAATGGTAAAATCGCTGCCAGCAGTAGCGACGTCCAGCTTGGCGACATCAATGCTGCTACGCGTCTGGTCGATACTTATATTGTAGTGCTGACCAACGAGAGCGTTTTAGAGCAGGCCGCACAGCGCGTCGGCGAGTCGATGACGCCGGCCCAGCTTCGCAGCGCCATTAGTATGAATTCGGTTAATCAGACCGAGGTGCTGCAGATTTCGGCGAAAACCACCGACCCTGAGCTGTCGGCAAAAATCTGTAATGTCATGTCGGAGATTGCGCCCGAAGAGCTTCAGCGTGTGGTCAAGGCCGGATCGGTTGAAACCATCGGCGTAGCGAAACCCGCTACCTCTCCCTCGTCGCCCAACGTCAGCCGCAACGGCTTGGTCGGCGGCGCCATGGGGTTGTTGTTGTCGGCTATCATTTGCCTGTTGGTTTCTTTCCTTGATACCCGCATCAAGGGCGAGGAAGATTTGAAGGAATACGTTGATCTCCCTGTTCTTGGCGAGATCCCCAGTTTTGAAAGTAAGGGAGGTTCCAGCCGTGGCCGATAATCGAAATTCTGCGCAGAGCCGTGCCGCTAACCGGCTGAATAAAAATACGACCTTTCAGATTGTGGAGGCATACAAGACCATCCGAACCAATTTGCTTTTCGCCCTGTCTCCTGTGAAGGAGAAGATGGTGCTGGTGTCGAGCGCCGAGCCGAGCGCGGGCAAATCCACCGTTTGTTCCAATCTGGCCATTACCATGGCGCAAACCAACGTCAAAGTGCTGCTGATTGATACCGACCTGCGCCGCCCCACCCAGCATAAGATTTTCCGTTTGGGCAACGATCGGGGGCTTTCCAAGCTGTTGGGCGGCTTCTCCACCTTGGAGGAGACGATTTACCGGCAGGTCGTGCCCAACCTCGATATCATTGTCTCCGGCCCCATTCCGCCCAATCCCTCCGAGTTGCTCGGCTCGAGCAAAATGGAGGAGTTACTCACTTCCCTGAATCTGG
>CABQCM010000022.1 GCA_902462665.1 uncultured Oscillospiraceae bacterium
CAGACGCCGCAACTTTCCATCTTTACCAGCGCACTGTACTCATCGTAGACGGGGAGAGGCATCTCCTCAATTTGGCATTTCCTACCGGGATAGACGACATAGCTTTTCATTGTTATCATCTCCATAATGTATTATCGGATGGCACACAACCAACGGCTGTCCATGCTCTATCCATGAAAAACAGTTTATATATGTACGGACATTATAATATCATAATATGATGGCCAAATCAAGACTATTTTATAAAAAATGGTTGGTAGAACCTAGCAACAGACCGATTATTTGGAGTATTGTCATAAACGCAATGGGCTGATATAATGCAATTACACTATAAAAATCAAATGAGAAAGGGATGATTTTGTGTGAAACGAATCCTAGCGATTGCGCTTTCCATCATGATTGGAGTGGGTGCGCTGGGTGCTGGTGCAGCCAGCGCGTCCGTGTCCGAAACGTCGGCAGGGGTGGTCGCTACGTCCAGCGGACGGCTGAATGTCCGCAGCGGACCGTCCGCCGGTTCCACTGTGGTGGGTTCTCTGAACAAGGGGAGCTATGTCACCTTGATTTCCAAAAACGGATCCTGGTGGTATCTGGAATATGACGACGGCCGTTATGGATACTCCCACGCGGATTATATTCGCTCTGTTTCGAGCAAAGCTGCTGTGGTGAAAACCCAGTCGGGTAATTTAAATGTGCGCAGCGGGGCAAGCACCGCCACCCCCATTGTAGGGAGCCTGGCGAAGGGAGAGAAGGTACTGGTTTTGTCCTCCGCCAACGGCTGGAGCCGAGTGTTGTATCGGGGCGGCAAAACAGGATATGCCAGCAGTCAATATTTAGCATTGTCGGCTACCTATGCGCCCATCGCGCTTGCAGTGCCAGATTACAAACAGACCGACAGTCGCTGGGCCAATGTCCTTATCGGCGACTCGGGCAAAACCATGCGGCAAATTGGCTGTGCGACGACCGCCGTCGCCATGATGGAATCTTATCGCCAGGGCAGGAACATTACGCCGGACGTCATGGCCCGGCAGTTAAGCTATTCTGCTTCCGGTAATCTTTACTGGCCGAGCGACTATCGCGCGGTTTACAGCAGCGAGGGATATCTCCAAGGAATTTACAATCAACTCTTGGAAGGTAAGCCAGTGCTTTTTGGAGCCAAACGCGCCAACGGCAGTCAGCACTGGGTGGTAATTTCAGGCTACTCGGGTGGCAGTACGCTGTCGGCCAGCGGCTTTGTGATACGCGACCCAGGCTCCAACAACCGCACCACGCTGCAGCAGCTGCTTTCTGAATATCCGTCTTTTTACAAATACTTTTATTATTAATTCGAGGTCAAGACCGCTCGCCAAAAAGTGGAGGGCGGTCTTGACCATATTTTGAATACATCTGCTTATTTTTTTATTTCCGCCAGCCCATCCAAACGGTGGGCTGGCGGGTAGGAGGGGAATAGGAGATAGCGAATTATTTCGAAACCGGAAGCGAGGGAATCAGCTTAACCGAATACTGCAAAATGTAAAGCGCGTCGGTAGCGTCAACCTTACCGTCCTGATCCACATCGGCTGCGGTAAAGGAATCGCCTTCCAGCTTGATTAGCTGGACGCTGTGCTGCAGCGCCATCAAAGCGTCAGCAGCATCCATTTTTTTGTCACCGTTGATGTCGCCGTACTGAATAGCCAGCTTTTCCTCCGCGTCGGTTAGCTTTTTGAGAGTGGTCGCGTCGATATGTTTCTGCTGGGATGCACTCAGTGCATCGTAGGCGTCGCGTGCCGACTGCACATCCTCTTTGTCGGGATTTTCCGCGTCAATCGCATTGATCTTTTCAATCACCGCGTTGGCCGCCGCAATGTCGTCTTTCAGAGCTTGCAACTGCCGCTCGGCCTCGGTCAGCTTATTGAGGTTGTCTACCAGTGGCTTCTGCGCCTCGGTCAAATTGTCGAAAGCCGTGCGTGCTTCTACAATGGCCGCTTCATCGCTGATGGCAACCGTGGAGGGCAGAGCGTTGATTTTTTCAATCACGGTATTGGCGACCAATTGATTGTCGTATTCGTCGTTATCACCATAATCGCCTGTGCGACCGTCAAACGTCACAGTATTGATTCCAAGAGTACCGTCGATTGCCTGGATGCCGAAGCAGAGCTTTTTGCCGGCATTGTCGTCGCGCAGGTTGAAGGTCATTGCCACCGTCTCCTGTTCGCCGGTGGCGGCAAAGGTCTTTTGCCCGATTTGAGCCGTTTTGCCTTGGTCATCCAAAACGTAAGCCTTGAGATGGTACTGCTTGCCGCTTTCACCCTTAACATCAAAGGTATAACGATACTGTCCGACAGTCTCGCTGTCCACAGTCAGAGTGGAGAACGTGGCTTCTTTGCCAGTGTTGAGCGTCGCGGCGGTGGCATAATCGGTATTGTACTCACGCAGGGAAATGGGCTCGTTCAACGTGCCCGTACCGCCGATGCTCATCAGGGCAGCGCCGTCCAGATTGATGTAGTAGACATCTTGGGTCATATTGTAAACATAGTAGCCATACAAGCTCAGCGGCGACTGATCGTAGTTTCGGGCGCTGGTATGACCGATTAACGGAGAAACGCCCTTGGCGTTGAGACAGTCCACCTCATCGTCGGTTACCTCGTGCTCTAGGGTCGCAAGCTTGTACGAAAAACCATATTCCTCATCCATAAATTCATCCAGGGACTCGTAGGCGTTCTCCGAATTAACTTCCATACTTTCCAGCTCGACGCGGACGTTGCTGTCCGGCTCGGTCAAAGCATTGGCATAGTATTGAAGGGTCATGGAATAGGGTTGCACTTCGTTATAGCCAAATTCTTTCCAGATTTTCACGCCCATTTGAAGGACGTCGCCCGCCCTCACCGGCGCTTGGTCCAGCTTGGTGTAAAGATCGTATTTGGTCCAGCAACCGACCTCATTGGCAGCTGCCGTCGCAGTATACCCCACCAGATGATCGACGAAAACCGGATTGTACATTACTGGGGAATGATACCGTACGACGTCTTGTTCAACAAGATTCGCCTGTTTCACATTAAGAAAGTCGGATGCATCGTAGCTCAGCAGAAGTCGGTCGTCGGTGACATCGTACAGCTCCCATTTAAAAAGCTGTACCGGGTATTGGCTGTAGTTGGGATTGCCCAGATTTCCAAGATACACATGGAGCCGGTTGGTGCCGGCGGCAGTGGCCGAAACCGTATCCTCCGCCGTGAATTCCTGATAGGGATAGTGATAAGTCTCGTCCTCCATAGGAGAGCTGACTGCGGTAGAAGAAAGGTCAATTACCTTTCCAGCCGAGGAATAGCCGACGTAAATGTGATGAAGCAATTCGCCCGCCACTCCGTTGGGACAATTGGCGCGAAGCACCGAACGAAGCTTATGACCTTCCACCAGCGTCACTTCGTCAGAGAGATAGTCCTGTACCGGCCAAAGCAGGTCGGTATCCGCGAAGCCACTGGCAATTTCGGCATCCACCTGGAAGCCCACCGGCAACTCAACAACCAGATCGTTCGGATAGGTACCGCTCATGAATCCGGTCGTGTCGGCGGAAAGCAACGCCTTATAATCCCAGGTGGAATTGAGCTTCGCCAATGCTCGTTCGGCTGCCTCCAGCTTAGCAAGATTGGTCACATAGGTCCTGCCGGCCTCGGTCAGCGCATCGTAAGCCGCCCGTGCGGCCGTAATCGCCGCTTCGTCGGGATTGGTTTCATCCAGAGCATCGATTTGATTCATCACCGCCTTGGCCGCCTGCTGGCTGGCGTTGTAGTAAAGCGGCGCGTGCTGCGCGACCGCATCGCTGCTGCCGTCGGCGCGTTTGACCCCAAGAAAGTCCGAACCGTCGTAGCTGGCCAACAGCTTGTTGTCTGTGACGTCATAAATGTCCCAGCCGAAAAATTGTAGGGGATGCTCACTGTAATTGGGGTTGCCAATGTCGCCGGTATAGAGAAAAATTTTATCCCGGTTTTCTCCGGCGCTGGCAGCGTCAATGACCGCTTCCGACGCGTATTCCTGGTACTGATAACCATAGGTTTCGTCGGTCAGGACCTGGCTGACGGTATTCTCGCCGCTGTCTATAATTTTGATGGCATCGGCAATATAGATGTGGTGAGCTAGACTGGCCGTTCTGCCGCTGGGCGTATAGGCCCGGATGACCGAACGGATGGTGTGTCCTTCGATCAAGGTAATGGGTTGAATTTCAAATTGGGAGATAGGGAAAAGGATATCCCCCTCGCCGAATCCGCCGCCAAAATTACCGTTAATCTGAAAGCCGGTGGGCAGCTCAACCATCTCGTCTTCGCTCGCCAACGCGCCAACACCGCATATGGTAAACATGCTGGCAATCAGCGCAAGGGTGAGCAGCGCCGTCGTTACTCGGCGCATGCAGGAATGCTGTTTCATACTGGTTCCTCCTAATTTTTATTGGTTCCGTACATGGCGTGATGCCAATACACGGGAAAACCCTTTCTTATCGCGTAGGGATTACTCCCATGCGGGAACAATCTCCAGCGTCATCAAGCCGGTTCGCCGGAGACGAATGGGAAGCGCGTTATCTTCTATAGTCAGCTCGTTCAAGCGTTTTTCGTCCAAATCCGTCTCGTAAGCCTCACGAATGGTGCAGCCGGGGAAACAAAATCGCAACTGTCCCTGCGCTTCGGTTTCGCCGTAGTTCAGCAGCCGGACGATCAGGCTCTCCCGGTCAAACGCCTTTTTGACGGCGGTGACCATGCAATGCTCTCCCTCAAGCTGAATTGCGCTTCCCGCATCGGGAAGCATCTTTTTTGGTTTTACATAGTCGGTTAAAACCGATTGCTCGGGAGCACGATCGAGCGTGAAAACCGGCTGTGTTAAGTAAGTGATCGCCTGACCGTATACCTCCCGCCAATCCGCGCCATGAGGAAACAGAGCCAGCCGGTAGGTGATTTTGCCCAGTGCTTCGGCTTTGCTAAGTTCAAAGCTCCAACTCGCGTCAATGCGGTTGTTGGAACGAAGCAGAGTCAGCGCCAACGCGCGTTCTTCCGTGTCGATGCACTCGTATTCATAGATTCCCTCGGCGGCTACGGTGAGACCGAAGCGTACGCCGGTAACATCGCAGATATCCTGCATGGGATGGGTGGGATAGGGCTGCTCGAATAGGCCAGGGATATTTTCTTCCTCATGAATGGGTCGTTCTACCACGTCAAAGGGCTGCCCACCGCGAGAAAAAGACGCTTCCCTCAACCCGGTGGGGAAGAGCAGACGCAGCCGGTGGGCACGGGCGCGGTTGTCGATGGTGATCTCGGCACGAAGACGCCGGGCTCCTTTGTCCAAGGCAAGCGTAAGCATGACAGGAATTTCGGTTTCATAGGACGAACGCGTCCCGTCCTGACCAGCTCCATCGGGAATGCGTATGGAAAGCCTTACCTCATAAGCGCACCCAAGGGCGTTATCGTAGAGCATGGCAATCTGACAGGCGCATCCGGTGGAATAAACCGTTTTGTCTTGCTGTGCCTCCAGATGCACATAGACGTTATGGACGTCTCCCGTATCTTCAAAGGTAAACTGCTGCGGATAGGTAGTGCCAGTCAATTTATCGGTAAGTTCTACTGTGCCGTTAGGCTGGATGACGCAGCGCAGGAATTCATTTTCCATGACCCCCGCGGAGGGAGAAAAATGACGTGCCGGCCGGTTGGGATAATATTGGGGCGTGCCGCCGGGTACGAGGTTGAAGCGTTTCCAGCCAAAGGGGGATACGGTTGGTATTTCGGCCATGGCACGCACGCGCAGAGCGGGCGTATTGGTCGGGTGTCCCCGCCGGGGATTAAACCGAATATCCGCCACCGGCTTTTGGGAGAGAATGGTGAGCGGAATGGGGGCGCCATCCGGGTCTTCCAGAGCAAAATCGGCTCCGCCGTAGCCTTCGGGAAGATCCAGCTCGAACGTATATACCCCAGATGTGGAAAAGGAAGACGTATTGAATACGGTCAGCAAGGGAAAATGATCAAAGCGGGACATGACGTCGCGCCGGCAGTCCTCGCTTACCTGCGTGGCAAGGGCGTAGGCACAGGAGTAACGGGTCATCGCCTGTTCGTATACTTCATCGACCGAGGTGCAGCCGAGGGTATCGTGGGCATGATTTTCCAGCACGTATTTCCAGGCGCGATCCTGCGCCCACTGCCGCGCGTCGAAACCGCTGAGCCAGGCCAAGGCTGCCGTAGGTTCAAGGTGCCGCTCCAAATAACGCTCGGTGCGGTAATGGAACTGTTTCTGGCGGGGATGGCAGGCGTGGGTGGATTCGAGAACCTGCTCGGCCGTATACATCAGTTCCCCTTCGACACGCTGCATGGAGAGATTATGCTTGGCATACGCATCGCGCACCGCCTCGAAATAATCTTCGGCCGTGGTTTGCCGCACCTCCAATTCAGGAAACAGGGCGTTAATTTTTTGAATGATCTCCAGTACATCCGGCTGTGGAAAGGAATGGTCAATCCCATTGAGCCAAAGTAGGCAATCAACGTCCGATACCCGCGCACGGCGTTCCACCAATCCCGGGACCCGTTTGGCCAATCCCTCTCGCTGGATACGATAACCGTCGATGGTTTCTGTATAATCTTCCTCGCAGTCAGGCAGGGCGGTGGAATCGCCATAACCGGCGTTGACATAGAGCATCACGACCGAAGTGCCGTCGGGAGAAACCCATTCAAAGGCGCTTTTCGCCCCGGCGGGGACGCCCCGCCAGGCCATGGCGGCCTCAATGCCAAAGCCACGCAGCACCTGCGGTGTTTGAGACGCGTGGCCGAACTCGTCCACCTCATAGCTCAAGCGCATAGCGCGGCCAAGGTTTCGAGCACCCTCGATGCCGTAATGCAGATTTCGAATCATCGCTTCTCCGCTGACGAGGGTTTCCAGGGGTTGGGTATACCAAGGCCCAATCTCCAGCCGTCCTTGCGCGGCCAGTCTTTGAACCCGTTTCGTCTGTTCGGGACGCACCGACAGATAATCGTCCACCATGGAAAACTGACCATCGCAAATGAAAATGTAATCGGGCTGGCTGTCCATAATATCCAGCAGGCGGTCAAACAGGCCAATGAGCCGGACGAGATATTTTTCGTGCGGCATATACCATTCCCGGTCCCAATGGGTGTTGGACAAAACATGAATGTAGTATTGGGGCATGAGGAGCACCTTCTCATTCGTTATATTGGAAACCGACGGGAAAGTCCCGCGGCGATACAATGAATTACTGCTGTAGAATCACAGTGACGATTTCAAAAGGCTTCGCGTGCACTGTTGCCTCACCAGAACGTGTTTCCAAAGGGGAAATAATTTCTTCCAATAGATTGGCGACGAAGGCGCTTTGAAACTCTCCGCGTATCACGGCGCTTCCACCGCCGCCATTCAAATCAGCCAGTCGGACAACGAGATTGCAACCGTCCTCTGATGGTTTGACAGCAGTCACCGTAAGACCATTGGTCTGAATCTTTGGCAGGGCGACCGGCTGCACGTCGGCCTGAATCACCTCAAAGCCTCGATTGTAGTCCTGGGCCGCGGCGCAGACATCGGTCTGCCGCAGAGGGCGGTCATAGGAAACGAGGGATAGTTCAAAATGATGCTTTCCAGCGTCGCGCATCCCATCCCAGGCTGTCATGCTATAGGAACACGGTTCGTGTAGATAAGTCGGAATACAGGGAGAACGCAGCAGAGAGACGAAAAGGCATTCGCCGTCTTTTGTCCGGCGCATGTGGTAGGAGGGGGTGCCGCGCTCCAACACCGCCACCGAACCTTGGTCGGTGTCCATACCGCCCCAGCCCATGACCGGCCAGTCGCCGTTGGCTCCGGCCCAGTGATAGGTGCTTTCGTAATTCTCCCGGCGCAAGGTACCGTACGGCACCCCATACCAATATTGCCCGTTGGCTTCGCCGCAGACCGGGAAGGCGATGCGAAGACGGTGATTGTAGTCGTCCCAGACAACGTCGGCATCAAAATCCACCCGGTCAAGGTCACGAAACAGAGTGACCGAATGCAGCACGCTGCATCCGCGAATCGAGTAGGTCGCCGTATCGCCGGGGCCGGTGCGGTAAATCGCACGCTCGTATTGGTTCGTGCGTTCCACCCGCAGCAATCGGGTTTCCATGGCAACCTCCCGCCGGTCAGGGGAGAGGGTAGCCCAGGGAGAGCCTTCGTCGTGCTCAAGGATGTACTGCCCGGGACGGTATTCGCCTGCCTGAGCGACAGCACGTCCAAGTTGTTTGTCGAAAATCTCCACAATTCCCGCCGCATCGGCGCTGAGACGATACCGCTGATTCTCTAAGACAAATTGCTCACCCAAATCATCGTGCTCTTTTCCAGCACAGGAACCCTGCAAAATTCCCACAGCGTCGACCGGCAAAGCATCCGTATCGGCCTGTGCTTGCGACACATCGGATGTTTCAGGGAGCAACGGCCGGAGTTTACAACTCGACAAAGGAGCGACATCGGTAACCAGCACGCCGCTTTTTCCGTTTTTTCGCGCAACCGCCTCTCGGATACAGCCGGATCCATCCACAAATCGCGTTCCTTCCTCACAGGGAATCCAGGCGATTTCCGACATCGAACGGTAGGAGGTATTGACTACGCTGAGAATTCCATCTTCCGGCGCAGACAGTGTATTGAGAAGGCCGGCGCGTTCCCGGTCAAAGTCTTGCCAGTAGCCCATCAATTCCTCGTAAGCATCGTCCACATGCTCGGCGGTTACGATGTCGTGATTGGCCCCATAAAAAACCGGCTCCCAGAGCTTGCGAAGCCGGTCGCTCAACGTCTTGTCTCGTTTGCCGAACATGAGGGCGAGAGTTTCCAGCCGCAGCATAGAATATTCCCGCTCGCGCAGCATCTGTTTGGTTTTGATACGGGAGACATAACAGCCGGTGTTGTTAGGGTTGAGTTCCACCCGGGGATCGACTGCAATATCTTCTTCATCGACTGCTTCGAGCTTTTGAGCAATCAAATCGTACGTGTCCTCTAATACGGCGAAACGTACCTCATACTGATCCCGCATCCTTTCGGCCCATTCCAGCAATCGGGCGTCGGGCAGGCGTTCCTCGCTGTAAAGAGTGACAAGGGCATGGTCGGTATGCTCCAATACGCTGCTGTCGAATCCAATTGCAGCGGGGTAACAGGCGGAATGATCGATTCCACGACCGCCGCAAACTGGGCAGATCTCCCCGCGGGCGATGGTCCCAGTTCCGCCGCAGCGGGAGCAAGGGGGATATTTCAGCCAAGTTCCGCCCGCGCCCGCCTGAGGGATGTTGCCAAGATATACCGTGCTGCCGTCCAAGCCGCGAAAATATTCTCCCTGCGGCACGGTGTAGGCAGCGCCGGTCATCCATCGTACCCCGCATCCACGCAGAATCTGCGGAAGCTGGGCACAGTTGCCAAAGGTATCGTTGCGTACCGCCAGACGAGGAGTATAACCGAATTCGCTGCGCGTCCACATTGTGCCATAGACAAAGTTGCGCAGCAGGGTCTCGCCACTGCAAAGATTAGAGTCAATTAAGTTATCGCCGCTCATGGGGATATAACAGCGCCTCTGGCGTACAAGCTCTTTCAGCGGTTCGGCATATTCCGGGCAACGCTCCATAAACTTGCGAGCGACGGCGACGCTCTCAATATTGAAACGGAACTCGGGGTCTCGTTCACACAACGCCATACTATCCTTGATGTAATATTCCTGAATGGCCGCATAGGGAATATAAGTTAACCCTTTGTCTACAAGACCGCTTTCAAATTTCCGCCGCCAAGCTAGGTCAAAGTGATTACATAAAAACACATAAATTGCTTTTTTATTCATACAC
>CABQCM010000023.1 GCA_902462665.1 uncultured Oscillospiraceae bacterium
GAATCCGATGGGTTAAAAGGCGATCAGCCCGGTCAGTCGATTCGCTCTTGCGGCTTTTGTGCACCAGCGTTTCGGCAATGACTTCTTCAATAAAATCGTATTTCTGGCTGATGATGACCGATTCCGCGTTTGGAAGCGGTACTCCCGCGGTCTCTAGCGTGTATTGTTCAGTAATTTCGCTGTCATTCTCCAAAATTTTAATGGCATGCCAGCGCAAACGCTTGATATCGGGATACCGATGCGCCAGTGCCTGCTGGATTTCGTCAATTTTATCCTCTACTTCGTCCGAATAGACTACGGTGTATTCCATGTGATGATCGTGTATATGACCGCCTTCGTGATGATGATGCTCCAAATGACCGACTGCCTGATCTTGATGATGGGCAACGGCGTGCATGAGGATATCCAACCCAGTTTTCTTGCGCGCCGACACGGGAATCACCGGCACGCCGAGCATCTCCTGCAGACGATGAAGATCCAGCTCCATCCCCCGTTCTTCCACAATGTCCATCATATTGAGCGCCACTACAATCGGCTTTCCTAACTCAATGAGTTGGAGGGTTAGATACAAATTGCGCTCGAGCGCCGAGGCGTCAACCACATTGACGATAACGTCAACCTCATCCTCTAGTATATACTGCCTCGACAGCTTCTCCTCCATCGTATAGGAGGTGAGAGAATAAATGCCGGGAAGATCAACCAGCTTATACTGATGATTGTGATATTGAAACGCGCCTTCCTTTTTCTCAACCGTGACCCCCGGCCAGTTGGCCACCTTAAGCCGCGCGCCGGTATAGGCGTTGAATAAGGTGGTTTTGCCACAGTTGGGATTCCCCACAAACGCGACGTGAAGCTGTTTAGGCATGAGTGCATTCCTCCACTTCAATTCCCTGTGCAAACCGTTTGCCCAGGGCAAACCGAGTGCCTCGCACCTTAATAATGATGGAACCGCTGCGTTTGTTGTTAAGCACGGCGAGAACGCTGCCTGGCGTCATACCCAACATTTGAAGACGGCGAGCGACGGCTTCCGGCAGCCAGATATTGCGTATGGTATAAAAACGGCCGATTTTGGCCTGCGTCAGAGCCATAAAGATCCTCCTTTGGGGCGGGACGATACTCCATATTATGTATCGCATTCAGTCTATCACCATGCCGTTCTCTTGTCAAGCGATGTAACACTTGCTTTCTCAAATTGAGTATGCTATGATAAGCCCATATTATCAACCGGATCATTCTGGGAAACAAGGGGGATTCATCATGAACTTACAGCGGCGTTTAGCAGGTCAAATTACAGCCTTGGCAGGTGCAAATGTAGACATTGCACCCTGGGGATATGTATGGCGGCGCGACCGCGCCATACAGGCTCAGCCCGAGGCATATTTCATTCCTAGGAGGCTTGAGCGGCAGGATACCGTCTACCGCACGGCGCTGGATACCCTTGGCGAAGAGGTCAAAAGCCTGCATTATCGACAGGATGATTTACTCCAAAAACAGCTTCCAAAGCCTCAGGGAGATTTGCTAACCGGACTGCTCTGGGTAGGAGGACTGAATGATTACTGTGTTGAGTTGGTCTGGCCCTCGACGGAGAGTGTCCCCTCGCCCGACCAGATTGAAGTTCGCACCTACCCTACCGCATGGGGATGGTTTGGATGGTCGGTGGATCAACGACTGATCAATCCTGTCGTTTCCGCGGATGGACGGGTCTGGAAATATGCTTGCCCCAAAGGCCAGACGATGGATTTTGCCTATAGTCAGCGGGTGGATGCAGCAACCGAGATGATTGCGGTTTTCGCTGGCAACGGCGTCCCCGTTCCCGAGCTGCATGTGACGGGCGGCAGTCTGGGCGTTTGGCGTGAACTTACTTTTACGGTGGAATGGGGATTCGAAGATTCGCTCCCCGACTTTGACGGAAACTACCAAACTCATGTTGCGGCGGTGTTGGACGTTCAGCTTGACAAAGCGCAGCGGCGCGCGCGGATTACTTGCCTGTACTCTGAGGAAAGCCGCTTCGGTACGGATTCTCGCTTCACCTGCATTACGGACGAAGCGAATGGGATGGGTGCGACCGTCCTTTTGAGAGAGCTTAAAAACGGACCAGTTTGTGTTCCCGAAGCGGGGTTATTCTTTTGCCCGGCCGATCGTCCGATGACCGCAGCTGATTACATTGCCCAGCAGAAGGCAACGGAGCAAAAAAGCGTTCGGGAGCTGGTTCGCGAGCATGAGGAAGCAACGGATTGGGAAGAACTGCTTCATAACATGCGGCTTTGGCAATGCCCAGACGGTACGCCGGTTCCTCCTTTTCCAAAAGCATCGACGCCGCCGGTCGTGTTTCATGTGCCCGACAAGCGATGGGAAACCATGTACAATCTCGCGGTGGAACAGCTTCAAGGCCCTCATATGTGGGGATGTTTGGCGTTTGAGGTCGCACGCACGACGCTTGCCATGGAGCTGGTGGGGCTTTCCAAGGAAGCCGATCGGGTCTATGATTACTTTTTGGCTTCCCCTGGCGTCAAGGCGGACGGCGATTATACCAGCGGCGACGGCTCTCTGGAATGGGCCAAAAGCATGCGGCACGACATGGGATACAATCACGAAGGGACGCACTGTTCCACCGGCCGGCTTCTCTTTTCGATGATGCAGCGCTATGTTCTCACGCAGGATACCGAATGGCTTAACGCGCGTCTTCCCAGGTTAAAGGCTGCCGCGGACTGGATTATTCGGGAGATTCGAGAGTACTGCAACGAGATTCCGAACCGGGAATCATTGCAGGTATACGGTTTGATGCCGCCTTCGATGCTGGGCGACTATGCCCTGCCTTCCTGCGACTGGCACTGGTATTACTGTGATAACGCTTTTGCTCAAATGGGCCTTTCCAGTCTGGCCGATGTATTGGAAGCAATCGGTGATCCTGATGCGGCGCGGTATCGGAGAGAAGCTGCCGTTTACGAAAGCGATTTAAAAAATGCGGTGCGGCGGGAAGCGCTGTATGCGCCGGTAAGGCGTGCAAGAGATGGTATGTCCCGCAGTTTTATTCCCCGTATGGCCTATGGTGGCGGTCTGCTGCATTACGGCGAGGAAACTAACATACCGCAGTTTGCCATGGGCATTAACGATCTGTTCCAAGGGGCGCTGCCTCTGGGTGAAATCGGCGGTATCCTGGCCCCCTGCGATCGACGCATGGTCGGTACTCTCGACGCGATGGAAGAAGCCGGCATGTCAGTTTCAACCGCCGAGCTGGAGCATCTCGACCATCCAACGGCCGATAGCGAGAGCAAGGAAAAGCAAGCGCGTCTGGAGAAAGAATCGGCTCAATGTCATCGTACATCCCATGCTCCGTCGGAGCTGTGGTTCTTTAATAGCTTTTCCAATTTGCCTAAAATTTCGCACAACGCAAATCTCTATCTACGGCAGGACGACATTCCCAATTTCCTGCATTTCTTCTTGAATCACGCCATCATGATGGTCGGCTCCAACGGAAAACTGTGGGAGCATGCGCATCCCGACGTTTTCGTGGAGTGCGATAACCCTGACAACGGTACTGCCGCCTGGTTCATCGAAAACTTCCGTAATATGTTGATTACAGAAGATAGCGGTGTTTTGTGGTTAATGAAGGGAACGCCCCGCGCATGGCTGGAGCAGGACAAAGTCGTTCAGGTGCTCCGCGCTCCTACCTCGTATGGTGAACTTACCTATACAGCGTCATCGAATGCAGAGAAGGGGGAGATTCGCGTGGCCATCGATCTGCCGCAGCGCGGCATACCTCCTATTGTCAAGCTGCGCCTGCGCCATCCTAAGGCCGCTAAAATTCAGTCGGTCCGATTGGGCGGGCAGGAATACGACGGCATTGACGCAGACGGAGAAACCATTACGTTGACTGCGCCCACAGGCCGGATGGAAATTACGGCGATTTACTAATTCACGAATATTCATATGGGGCCGCTAATCATTTGGCTGGCGGCCCCGATTTTTCAGGAGGATATTTTCATGTCATATGCATCCTTGCAGGAGCTAAAAGAGACCTGCACTACCTGCCGGAAATGCGGACTGTGCGAGGAACGCACAAAAGTAGTCTTTGGAGTTGGCGATGAGCGCAGCCGTCTGATGTTCATCGGCGAGGGACCGGGGGAAAACGAAGACCTTCAGGGCGAACCGTTTGTCGGACGGGCGGGCAAGCTTCTGGACAAGCTTCTGATTACCATTGGTCTGGATCGTTCCCAAGTCTATATTGCCAATATGGTGAAATGCCGGCCACCCCACAATCGGGATCCTCTGCCTGAGGAACAGGAGGCCTGCATTGGTTATCTGCGCGAGCAGGTTCGCCTGATTCAGCCGCAGCTTATCGTTTGCCTGGGACGCATTGCGGCTCAGCGCATCATTTCTCCCGATTTCAAGGTGACGCGCCAGCACGGCCAATGGATTGAACGCAAAGGGATGCATTTGATGGGGACCTTTCATCCCGCCGCCATTCTCCGCAATCAAAGCCAGATGCCCGCGGCGCTCAGCGATTTTCTCTCCATTCAGGAGATGCTGCTCACCCTTCCTGTACCAAGTGAGCCGGAAGGTCAAATTTAACCATATACTTTCAACGCCCTGCCGAACCAAGGTTCGTCAGGGCGTTTGTTGTATACAGTACAATATGGTTACAGCATCACATCCTGCGCGCATTCGGCGGCATCGCGCAGATACTTTTGCCGCAAAAGGTCAAAATAGGTATACGGGTCAACCATTTCAATATTCAGCTCCGGATTGATAGCGCACAGGCGCTCATATAAATCATACATTTCTCCCGGGCTGCGGTAGGTAATACGATAGTAAACAAAGTGAGGCCGATCGGGAGTGAATTTTTGGAAATACATCTGGTTGAGGGAGTCGCAGGTCTCCTCCATCCCCTTCCAATCACAAGCGGCATGGGTCATGAATCCAACCGGCATTCCGTTGTAAACGTGCCCATAGACCGGTGGATTGCACGGCGGATGGATGCCGCTGCAGACCAGGCTGGCAAAGCCGTCGGGCGCAAAATGCGAGAAATTTTCCAGCACTTCCCGGGTGGGATTATCGCAATCAAGCACCATGCCGGCGATGGTGGTATCGGTGCGCTCAAACCAATATTTATTGTGCTCGACCACCATGGGCCAATGCTCCGACCGGATGCGGGTGGGATTGAAATATCCTGCAGCCCCTGCATCGGCGCAGAAATAATCGTTTTCACTGGCGGTATGGTAGTAGTGTGCGTAAACATCGGGTAGCACACCATACAAATTCGGATTGAATCCCCACGCCAGAGGGTATTCGCCTCGACGCGGATCGTCCCAAAGCAACGGACAGACATCATAAAGCGGCGTGGTTGAGTCCATATCGCAAATTTGTATGCAAAAATATACCTTGTTTTCAAGTGTTCTGGCTTCTTTGGGCCGATGCTGCTTTAGCCCGTCCATCGGGGCCCAGCGATGAAAAGACTGGTTGTATACATCGTTTGCCGCGGTGTTTTGATAAAAATTGTACTCGGAAATTAAGCGGACGGTTTCCCACTCGGAAAGCACACCGTTAGGCTGACCTTCGCGCAAGGCGCGATGGTTAAAGAAGCCGCACAGCTCGGTCATATTGCGTCCGCCCGCCTGCCGGTATACCCGTTCCAACAGCAGACGGTAGGTAGCGAGGTCCGTGCCCAGGGGCTGCTGCGGGTCGCTGAGCGGAGTAAAATCCCCCCATGGCGACAGGTCGAACACAAAAGCACGTTCGTTGACCATGCGGTCGCGCTCCAATACATAGCTGGTGTTGCCGATCGAACGGTTGACCCAAGCGTCAAAATACAGCCCGACTACCTGATTGCTGCACCGACCGGTATCCACGTAGTTGCGAATGGCCCAGCGATAGGCGTCGTTGCGCGCGCTACCGGTCTCGCTGCCGTCAAACCGACCGCGCAAATCACAGAGCAGCGGGAGCTTCGCTTTGACGCCAAAGTCGAGATAGAGCTCCGGACTCATCACCACCAGATCCTCGACTCCGGCGATGGTGGTGGCCACATTCACCGTAGCCGGCACTTCGGGATCCCACACCACGGCGCCGCGCACCGATCCCCGGGTTAGTTCGTAAAGCTCCTCGAGTGAGTGCAGCCAAACCTGTTCTCTGCCTTCGAGCCAGCCGCCCTTTTTCGACAAAAGCTCCAGCCAATAAAGCGGTGTACAGCGAGGGCGGCGTAAATGTTTGAGCCCCCATTCGGCATCGCCCGCAATGCCGTTGCGGTGCTCCTCATCGTCCCGGCAGGTCACATAGACATGCGCGCCGGTACGGTTAAACAACCCCTGCATACAGGCCGCCGCCATTGCTTCGTCGTATGCATATGGGGTACCATCCTGGGTCAGCTCAAACAAATAAATAGGTTCTTTCATTCTTCATCATTCCTTTCCAGATAACAGTGTTTTACTGAGGTTGACGACATCAAGCGGATGTCGTCTGCCCTTCATGCCAAAAGGATGCGGATGGCGGCAAAGCGTTAGTTGGTTGCTTCCATTTTTACTCCCTGCCGATTCCATGCGTATTATACATCGTGGTTGGCAAAATATCAATTTCATATTTGACTTTTCTGATAAAATATAGTATTAATGTGGTATACTGACAATTAGGGAGTGATACCATGTATCAAATTATTTATGAGCCTTGCTGTGTATATGAATTTGCTGCAGAAGAGCTGGCGCGTTATTATACCGCTATGACCGGCGAGATTTTACTGCGCTACCTGGAAAAGACCACCGATGCATCCCCTATTTATTTGGGGAGCCCCCAATGGATAGAAAATATGACCGGCTTATCGGCTCCTGTGGAACGGCTTCGTTACGATGGTTATTGGATTCGCGTTTTCAAAAATCAGATTATGATTTCTGGTAAAGAACCCAGAAGCGTTCTTTATGGGGTATATCGCTTATTGGAGGATGCGGGATGCCAATGGATGTTTCCGGGAGCGCAGGGCGAAATTATCCCGCAATATCCCGCTCTCCCCTTTGCTGAGGGTGAAATCATTGACAATCCCGACTTTGAAATCCGCGCCTCGACTGACGATACCCGCATGGAAGAACTTCCCGACAGCTTTGCTAGCGAATTAACCGAGTCACTGGATTGGGCGGCTAAGAATCGTCTCAACACCTATTTCTGCCAAGTGAACCTCTTTTCCGGAGATATGTTTTTAAAACCGCTGGTCATGCGAGAAATTACCAAGCGCGGCTTTCGCCTAGAAATCGGCGGGCATGGAACCTGGCAATATGTTCGTCGGGAGCTTTTTGAAACCCGGCCGGAATTGTTCCGTGAGGTTGACGGCCAGCGCCGGCAGGACGGCAACTTTTGCAGTTCCAATGCCGATGCGGTGGAGATGGTCGTAGAGGGTGTAGGGAATTTGCTGAAAAAGCTGCCCTCCATCGCCTGCTTTCATTTATGGTTTGAGGACGTATTTTCGGGCAGTTGGTGCGAATGCCCGCAATGCCGTCCTCTTTCCTCCGCACAGCAAATGCTCAACGTCATTCAAGCGGTGGCTCTGCGCTATCCCAATTTGCAGGTAGATCTGATCCTTTACCATGACAGCGAGGATATCCGCGCTGCCAGAGGGACTTCCCACCAATATTTCCGCCTATTACGCCCCGCGGGAACGCTGTTATGCGCATCGGATTTCCGATCCCTCCTGCCGCCGCAACCGGAAATACTACAGCCAGCTAACCGAAGCTGCCCAAAAGTTCGCATCGGTCTATCCCTTTGAATATTATACCGATATGATTTTGTTCAACAAAATGGGAACCAATCTACAAAAAGTCCTGTGGGAAGATCTGCACGATTATAAAGCCCTTGGCGTCAACGCCGTCACCCTGCTGAAATTTCATCGTTATTCCTGGTTTGCTTATAAACTGGCCATGGTGACTTTTGCCAAAACCGCTTGGCGCTTGGATACCGATTATCTTAAGCTTCGGGAAAGCTTCTGCCAAACCTATTTCCAAGACAGTAAGGACGCCATGTTGGAGTATTACGAGCTGCAGGAGAAGGCGACCCAATTTTTGCTGGAATTCTGCGGCTACGACGAGGTGCACGACATTCGCAATATTATTCCGTTAAACCCAGAGTTTTCCCGGCGGCATTTGGACGATTTGACCCAGGCGGAGGAGCTTTACCGCCAGATGGACCAGCTTCTCGACCAAGCGCTTGAGAGGGAGACGCAAAGAGCGGTGCGGTATCTTTTGAACGGTGAAAAAATAATACTGTCCATTACCCGGCGAACGGCATCCATTACCTATCGGCTGATGGATGCCCGTCATCGCCAGGCCTTTGAAATGATGCCCCAAGCGGAATTCGACGCGGTGATGGACGAGCTCATTGCCGAAAATGAAGCCCTTGCGGCGCTAAGTCAGAGCCTGCCTGTTTCCCTGGTGGGGATCAATGGGAAAACCATCTTTCCAAACCATTTATGCGGTGACCTGAATACTTTTTACCGTTCGATGAAATCTCAAGAAGAAACTCGAGAATTTAAGACCTTTTAGGTGGGAAAATGACATTGAAAAAGCATTCCTTCCCAGGCAAACAGGCGAATTCATTGTGGATATTCTCCTCTTTTTTCCAATGCAACTGCAAGGATAATGACATAGACTTCGTAAGAACTATGTGCTATAAATAATGGCAGATAAGTCTTTGAGTATCTTTTGCAAAGTGAGGAGATTCCAATATGATTCACATTTCACGAACCCCGGACGACATTATGATCATCACGCAGCAGGGAACGGCCGGCGACGCCGCGGTACGCTTTGAGGAAGCGGACGGCGGGATGTCGGTCTTCTTGTCAGCGCAGGATGTGCATCCCCGTTTTGTGATGCTGCGTTGGAACGAAAAAAACACCGAGCCGGTACGGGTTCTGGGCGATACTTGGGAGCGGGCCTACGCCAACCTGACTTGGAAATCGCTGGACGGAGAACGGTTCATGCCATGGTATTTTCTCGCCTCCAACGGTCATAGCACCCTCGGCTGCGGCGTTAAGACACAGCCGAACAGCTTTGTCAGTTTTGAATATGACGCCAGCGGCGTTAGCTGTTGGTTTGACGTGCGCTGCGGCGACCAAGGCGTGCAGCTCCAGGGCCGTGAACTGTGTATGGGCACACTGGTTTGCCGCGAGTATGACGGCATCTCCTCCTTTGAGGCGGCCTGCCGCTTTTGTAAGGAGCTTTGTCCCAATCCTATTTTTCCGAAGGAACCCGTTTATGGCGGAAACAATTGGTACTATGCTTATGGCCAGAGTTCGGCTGAGGAAATCTATGAGGATTCCCGTCTGATTGCCAGTCTTGCTCAAGGCAACGAAGTGCGCCCCTTTATGATTATTGACGATTGTTGGTCGCCGGTGCGGTGCGCAGGCCCCTGGCAGCCCAACGAAAAGTTTGGCGATATGAGTCAGGTTGCCCGCAAAATGAAAGACATTGGGGTGCGCCCCGGCATTTGGATTCGGCTGCTTCATGACGTGCTGGCCGAGCAGGCTCATCCCGAATGGCTGCTGTGCGGCGAATATCTCGATCCCTCCCTTCCACAAGTACAGGAATATCTTCGCGCCACCATTGCACAGGTGAAAAGTTGGGGCTTTGAGCTGCTCAAGCACGACTTTTCCACCTTGGATATA
>CABQCM010000024.1 GCA_902462665.1 uncultured Oscillospiraceae bacterium
GAGCCGCTGAGTACCCGATATGGATTGACCCAGGCGTGGAAAGAGATGCCCTTCGCGTGGGCGGCCTCGATGAACAGAGCGAGAGGATCGAAGTCCACCCCTGCCCCTTGGCTGCCGGCAACCTGCGCCGACCAGGGGAAGATGGCGGAAGGATAAAAGGAATCCGAATGGGAGCGAACGTGAACAATGACGCTGTTAAGGTGGAGTGCCAGGCATTTATCCAACAGCGCATCCACTGCCGCGCGGTAACTTTCGGCGTTTTTGTCTCGGCAGAGCTCTCCCATTTCATAAAAGTTAATCCAAACGGCCCGCATTCCCTCCTCACAGGTCAAAGAAACCGGCGTGCGGGGAGCGGCGGACGAGGAAGCCGGCCAGGAGGTGAGGCTAGAAAGGGGGGCGTTGACACTGGCGGCGGGACTATGGCGGCGCACGGCCACATAAGAGACGGTGGTAACGAGCAATGCAAGCACCACCATTAGGGGCAGAAATCGTTTCATTCAGCGTCCTCCTTCCGAAATGAATGGACGAGAGCCGGCAGCGCGGCCGTAACCACGGCAAAATATCCGATGGGGAACGTGATCAATTCCCAGCGTCTGGCCGCAGTTCGGATGCGACGGCAAAAATGCGGACAGGCATCCGGTTGGCCGCTCATAGGCAAGAAACGCGCCACTGTGTATTGGGAGACAGCGCGAACGGGGCGCGCGTCCGGTGGTAAGCGGCAGACTCTCTATGATGTATATTCCGAAGGTGGGAAATTTATTTGAAGAAAGCAGTCGATGGCGGAGATTGTTTTAACGTTAATTTTTCGGTTTTTTCTGAAAATAGACTGTATGCGTCAGCGAATGGTCTTCCTGTGTCACCGGGAGCAGGTCGCCGGGATCCATTTTGCCGGTTGTTTCGCGAAGTAGATCCCCGCCGAGATATTCGAAACCCACGCTCTTGCAAAAATCAACATAGGTTTCAAAAGAAGAAAAAATTGCTTGATACTGCGTTAAAAATTCAGCGGTTGCGCTTCCCCTTTCAAAAAACAACTCAATGACCGCTAGACGGCCGCCGGGCTTGAGACAGCAAAAAACTTCCCGTAGCAGGTCGGGATAATGGTTGACATTACAAAGCAAATTGCAGCTAAAAACGTCAATGCTTGCATCACGAAATGGCAGGGGCTGATCCAGATCAAGGTCAAACAGAAAGAAGCGCTCGTCGGTGCTGGCGTCGGCAAGAGCCGACAACACGGTAGGGCATGCGTCGGCGGCAATGAAAATACCGTCTGATTTGAGTCGATCGAGCGCGGGCGCAAAGTAACCGGACGGGCCGCTGGCCAGATCAATAATCACGCCGCCCGGCTCGGTGACAAAATCAAAGAATTTCTGCAGAACGCTGCAGCCGTGAGCTTCTTCCCTCTGCTTCTCAAAATTACGCCGCATATCGAGCGCGTCGCCAAAATCGGAATAAGAACGCTCCAGCGCCATCGACCATAGCGGGCGATCGGAATCTTGAAAAAGCAAAAGGTGTTTTCGCGCTTTGTGAATTTCGCGGTTGGAGACAACAGCGACTCGATTTGATCATGCATTGTTTTCTTCCCCAAAAAAGACAAAACCAAAAACGATTAGTCCAAATAAGGCTCGAGCACCTGAGTGACCCGATTGCCTACCTGCTTGATGCCTTCTTTGTTCAGATGGGTGAAATCGGTCGCGTCGATATACTCCTCAATATGGGGGCGAACAAAGCCGTTGAGGTCGTTGATTTCCACCCCTTTGGTCTGCATGAAATGCACTGCACGGGAATTGTAATAATCAATATCAATGTTGGCCTGGATGGGGTTTTGATCCCGCACGGGAGTAGAGGTGGCAAAGATGATGTGCGCGCCGGTCTTTTGCAGGTCGCGCAGGATACGGCCTAACGTCTCGATGTATTCTTCCACCGGAGTGAACAGCTCGTAGCCGTTGTATTTGGTGATGTCCCAAATACCGTTGTTCCAATGGACGACGTCGGGGGCGTCGCCGCAAAGCCCCAGCCAGTCGCTGAGGCACCAGAGGGTGTATTTGGCATAACGGCAGTTATCCGTCGGTCCGTAGACCTCGGCACGGCCGTACAGGTTTTTACAGACCATAGGCATGTAATTGAGACGAATGGAATCGCCCAGCAACAGAATTTTTTTCATGGATATTCCGTCCTTTCAGTTTCTATGAAAAAAGAGAAAACAGGTCGAAAAAAGATACATTTTATTATAGCATTCCTGCTGGTGAAGCGCAAGGAGGGAATCTGGTATTTCAGGGCAAGTAAGTGGAAAAGCGGGAAAGAAAATTACATTATTTTTTCAAAAGTTGCCCATAAACGGGCAACTTTTTATTGAGTTGGCGGGGGGATTGAATTTGCAGGAAAGCATGGACAGACAAATCACGCGCCGCCAAGGAGAAAGGAATGATGACAGTAATGAAAGAGCTGAGCGAACACGAGAAATTATTCTGCCGATATTTTGTACAGACGTGCAGTGCAAGAGAGGCGGCCGCGCGGGCGGGGTATTGGGTGAATCCCGAACGCAGCGGACTCAAGCTGATGGCGCGGCAGGAGATAAGAGCTGAAATCGACCGCTTGCGGGAGATCCAGCAGCGCAGCGACGCTGGAGTGGCTTCGGGATTGGCGCGGCTGGCCTTTGGCGGGGTGGCCGACGCCATTCGACTAATGCGCCGTTGGGAGGAGATGAGCGATGAGGAGTTGGAGACGTTGGATTTGTTCTGCGTCTCTGAGGTGCGCCAGCTCAAGGGAGGCGGACTGGAGATGAAATTTCATGACCGAATGGAAGCGTTGAAGGCGCTGCGCGAGGCATCGGCCGCCTCCCCCGACCGCGCTATCCCTTTTTATAAGGCGCTGGAACAGAGCGCTGCGATGGTGCGCAAGGAAGAGAGAGAAAGTCCCGCGTGTCGTTTGGACCAATAGGCGTAGCCGTCGTCAGCGCAATGCACCGTAAACCGTCGTTTTAGTATATCGAGGTATACGCGGGGGGCGGTCAAAGATGGATTCATTTGGTAAGGGAGGGGAGAACAATCGAATTTGTAGCTTTTTCAGAAAAACAGCTTGACGCGCTGACCTGGTGGTGTGCGGCCAGCCCGTGGCGGGACTGCGACGCTGTCATTTGCGATGGAGCGGTGCGAAGCGGTAAGACCTTTTGTCTGAGTCTTTCGTTTGTGTCGTGGGCCTTTTCGCGTTTTTCAGAAGGAAGCTTTGCGTTGTGCGGAAAGACCGTATCCTCCCTGCGGCGCAACGTCGTGCGGCCCTTGCTCTCGGTGCTGTGCGAGCTGGGGGTGAGCTGTCAGGTTCGGGAAAGCCGGCACGAAATCCGAATGCGGTATGCCGGCCGCAGTCTGGTCTTTTATTTATTCGGCGGCCGGGATGAATCCTCGGCGTCGCTGATTCAGGGGATGACCCTGTCGGGGGTGCTGTTTGACGAGGTGGCGCTCATGCCCCGGTCGTTTGTGGAGCAGGCGTTGGCCCGATGCTCGGTAGAGGGATCGAAATTTTGGTTTAACTGTAATCCGGAGCATCCGCGGCACTGGTTTTATGAGGAATGGATTCAAAAAAGACAGGAAAAAAACGCTCTTTATTTGCATTTTACCATGGAGGACAATCCGTCGCTGACCCCAGCCATCCGCCGGCGGTACGAGTCGCTTTACAGCGGAACCTTTTACGAGAGGTTTGTAAAAGGAGAATGGGTGGCGGCGGAGGGATTGGTATATCCCATGTTTTGTCCGGACAGGCACGTGGCTGAGCCGCCCGGCGTACCGGCGGGGCGATGGATTATTTCCTGCGATTACGGTACCACCAATCCGGCTTCCTTTGGCCTGTGGGGATGTTGGAACGGGGTGTGGTATCGGGTGAGGGAGTATTATTACGATTCCCGGCGGCAGGGGGCGCAGAAAACCGACGAGGAATACTACAGGGCGCTGGAGGAACTGGCGGGAGAGCTGCCGGTGGAAATGGTGATCTGCGACCCTTCGGCGGCGTCCTTTCTGGCCTGCGTGCGCCGTCACGGCCGGTTTCGGGCGGTGGCTGCCCGAAACGAGGTGGGGGACGGCATTCGTCGGGTTGCATCGGCTTTGAATCAAGGACTACTGCGTTTTTCCCCTTCCTGCCGAGACACGCTGCGGGAATTTTCTCTTTATCGCTGGGAGGAGGGACGACAGGACCGGCCAAGAAAGGAGAACGATCATGCAATGGATGACATTCGCTATTTTGTATCAACTGTGCTGGAGGGAGAGTCGGAATCCTTTGCGGCGGTGACGGTGAAAAGGGGAGGCGGTCTCTCAATTTGAAAAAGAAAGGAGAAAGCATATGGCATTTTGGAAACGCGCGCCCGGAAAGCCTACCGGTGTTTCAGCAGCGGCAGTGCAAACCGGGCGGCGGGAGGAATTTTCTGCAGCGCGCGGGTTGGGCGTGCCTTTGATGAAGCCGGAGGTACGTCTGCTACGTTCGGTATACGACGCGGTACCGCTCATCAGCGCGGCCGTGCATAAGCTGGTTCATTTGGTGGGCGGTTTTCGTGTGGAGTGCGGCGATGCGGCAGTGCAGGAGGAGCTAAGACAATTTTTGGAAGAGGTACCGGTAGGAAGCTGTTCGACTGGCGCGGAGGCCTTTCTTGCACAATATATGGAGCAGCTTTTGGTCTGCGGTACGGCGGTGGGGGAGATGGTATTGTCCCCCTCGCGCACCGAGATTGCGGCGCTTTACAACGCACCGCTCGAAAATCTGGAATTGGGGACAGGTGATTCCCCGCTTGCACTGCGGGTGTGGGTGAACAAGGGAACCCACCGTGTCAGCGCACCCTGCCCCGAGCTGCTGTTCGTCAGCGCGCTGGATCCCGAGCCAGGGCGGGTGGAAGGCACTTCGCTGCTCAGCGGGCTGCCGTTTGTCTCCTCGGTGCTGATGCGCATCTATCAGACCATCGGGGTGAATTTCGAGCGGGTGGGCAATCTTCGTTTCGCGGTGACCTACAAGCCGTCGGGAGACTCTCTCGACCGCGCGATGGCGAAAGAGCGGGCCGGTGAGATTGCTCGCGAATGGGGTCGCGCCATGCAGTCAGGCCCGGGAGGCCAGGTCAGTGATTTTGTGGCGGTGGGCGATGTGAATATCCGGGTGATCGGGGCTGACTGCCCGATGCCCGACACGCAGGTGCCGGTACGTCAGATGCTCGAACAGATTGTGGCGAAGCTGGGGATCCCTCCTTTTCTGCTGGGGCTTTCCTGGAACTCCACCGAGCGCATGAGCGCCCAGCAGGCCGATATTCTTACCAGCGAGCTGGACGCTTACCGGCGGCTGTTGACCCCGGTGATTTTCAAGCTTTGCAGAATGTGGTTGTGTTTGCACGGCTTTGATGATCATCCTCGAGTAGTCTGGGAGCCGGTGAACCTGCAAGATGAGGTCGAAATGGCCCGCGCCAGGCTGATGCGTGCTCAGGCCGCCGGGCTAGAGCGGGAACTGAATGAAACCGATGAACCAGTGTGATGAAACAGAAAGGATGAGATACACAATGAAGCAAGAAGAGAGCCGTACAGGGGACGGTGCGTCGGCTTCCCCCGAGGAACTGGCGCTGATTAACAAGCTATCCCGCCGCGCTTTGACGGCGCAGGAGGTGTATGTGTTTTCCCTGACGTTATGCGACAACGAGGTAGACCGGGATTTTGAGCGTTTTACCGTCGAAGCGCTGCGCGAAATGGCCCCGATGTTCGTGGGGAAAACCGGGATTTTCGATCACTCGATGAAGGGGCGCGACCAGATTGCTCGTATTTTTGAATGCCATGTTGAGCGCATGGAAGGAGCGATCACCAGCACCGGCGAGGCCTATCATCGGCTGCGTGCAAAGGCATATCTGCCCCGCACTGCCCGCAATGAGGATATCATCCTGGAAATTGACGCGGGAATCAAAAAGGAGGTCAGCGTAGGCTGCTCGATGGGAGAGCGCCGCTGCTCGGTGTGCGGGGCGGACCTTCGGGCGGGAAGCTGCAGCCATGTGCGTGGCCGCCGGTATTCCAAGGATGGGCGGCAGGTGGTGTGCTTTGCCGAACTTTCTCGCCCTTCGGACGCCTACGAATGGTCTTTTGTCGCAGTTCCCGCTCAACCCAGGGCGGGAATATGCAAAAGCTATCGGTCGGGCGAGCCGGGCCTATTTTTCGAGGACGGCGAGCCGGAGGGGTACGGCGATACCATCAAACGGCTGCAAGGCGGCGGCTCCGTCACCCTCCAGCAGGGAGAGGGACAGCAGCTTTTGGAGTATATCGGGCGGCTGGAGGGGCTGTCGAAGCGTTATTTGGATGAGCTGGGGGAGGATTTGCTGCGGCTGATGGCGGTGGTGCATCCCGAACTGGGCCGTCCGGCGGCGCAGCGCATTGTCGGTAAGCTGGACGAAGGGGAGCGAAAATCCCTGCGCAAGGCCTATCAAAAGCAGCTTGACCGGCAGGCGCCGCCCATTCCTCAACTCGACGGCGGCCCAGTGCCCGGAACAGAGAGCAATCAGGGATTTGTAATTTAAAGGAGGATGTAAAATGGCAGTATCGTTTCAAGGATTTCATGAGACCGCAGCGACCTTTGATGTGAGCGGAACCATTGCGGAGGGCGCACCGGTGAAGCTGTGTGGCAACGGCAAGGTATCGGCCTGTGCGGCTGGGGAGAGCTTCTGCGGAGTTGCATTGGCTGTGCGGGAAGGCTTCGCCACCGTACAGCTTGGCGGATATGCTTTGCTCAGCTACAGCGAGACGGCCCCCACGGTAGGCTATAACGCTTTGGCGGCCGACGGCAAGGGGGGAGTCAAGGTGCTCGAGGGAGGACGCTCCCTGCTTGTCGTCGAGGTGTTGTCCGACGGCACGGTCGGCGTAATGCTGTAATAATGCGTAAGTATTAAAAGAATAACAGGAGGAAAAACATATGACATACGATACCATTCGTCTGGAAAAGGGCATGTACGCGCAGCCGGGCGGTCTGACCGCGGCGCTGGAGAAGCTGGATCCTTCGTCCAACTATGCGGGAACCGAGCTGCAGGGGCTGGACGCTTTTCAGCGGCAGCTCAAGCGGTTCGATATTAAGGTAGGTGGAATTTCGAGCGACGCGGTGGAGAAATTTTTTCGCACGACCGAATCCTCGGCGCTGTTTCCCGAATACGTTTCTCGCGCGGTGCACAGCGGATTGGAGCAGGCTAACCATCTGCCCGACATTGTAGCCACGACTACCCGCATCGATGGGCTGGATTACCGCACCATTACCAGCGTGCCCAGTAAGGAACGCAAATCTCTCAAGGATGTGGGGGAGGGGGCGGCCATTCCCCAGACCAGCGTGACAACGCAGGAGAATTTGGTGCGGCTGCACAAGCGCGGTCGGATGCTGGTGGCTTCTTATGAGGCGATTAAATACCAACGGCTTGATTTGTTTACGGTGACTCTGCGTCAGATTGGCGCGGCCATCGCCCGCCAGCAGTTTCAGGATGCGGTAAAAGTGCTCATCGACGGCGATGGCAACAACAACGCCGCCGCAACGATTGCGCTGACCGAGACAGGAAAGTTCTCCTACGCGGATTTGCTCAATTTATGGAACGCCTTTGAGGAATACGAGCTTAATACCCTGGTGGCCTCTTCGGATATGATGCTCAAGCTGCTGCAAATGGAACAGTTCCAAAATCCCCTCACCGGGATGAACTTCCAGGGAACGGGGAAGCTTGCCTCCCCGCTGGGAGCCAAGCTCATTCGCTCGTCCGACGTATCGTCCGGTACGCTGATTGGGCTGGATAAGAACTGCGCGCTAGAAATGGTTGTCGCATCGGACGTAGCGGTGGACTACGACCGTTTGATTGACCGCCAGCTTGAGCGGGCGGCGGTAACCGCGACGGCGGGGTTTGCGAAAATCTTCGCTGACGCCAGCAAGGTGCTGAAGGTTTAAACAACCGACGGCGCTGTAAAAGAAAGCGGTGCGGCGCGCTCCAAAAAGCACGCCGTACCGCTGGAAGGGAGGAAAAGCGATGATTCCTGAAATCTGGCGAGAACTGCGGGATTTAGCGCAGTTTGCGCAAGACGATGCGGAAGAATGGTACGAGCTTTGCCGCTCCTGCAAGGAGCGGCTGGAAAGCCGCCTGCGGCCGGAGGTCGATGTCAACCGACACAAAACGCTGATCTGCCGGGCGGCGGCGGGGCTGGCCTTTTACGAGGCGGCACTCATTCTTTCCGCGCGGGGAGAATGGGGGACTTTTGCGGCGGGCGATCTGAAGCTGTCGCAGGATGCGTCCGCTCGGCTGAAGGCAGCCGAAGCGGTACGCGATGCGCGGCTGGAAGAAATTGTGCCGCTTCTGCGGGACGATCGGTTTGTTTTTCGTGAGGTGAAAGGGCATGGTTAGCGAGCGGGTTTGGAAGCGGCTGTTTCGCCGCCACGGCGCACAGGTCGTTCTGCGGGACCGGGACGGGTTACAGCAGGCATATTGGGCGATGATTCATCCCCTGCGATACAAAAATAAGATGTATTTGCAGGGAGCTTATACCGATATTGGCTACGTTGACCCTGGCTTTTATCTGTATATCGGGCCAGGGGATTGCCCGCTGGACACGATGTCGCGCGACGCGACGCTGACGATGGGAGAGCGTTCCTTTGTGATCGACCGGGCCGAACGGGTGTATTACCGCGGAAAAAGCCTTTACTGCTGGGCGGTGCTGCGCTCCATGATACAGGAGGATGACGATGGAAACCTTTAACGATATCATTCAATCGGTAATCGAGCTGCTGTCGCAGGACGAGCAATGCGACGAATACCGTTTTGTCAGTGCTTTTCCCGACGCCACGGTGGAAAATCCAGTGGGACAGGGAGTCGTTTCCGTCGGCATTGCCTCCTTAAAAATTACCCAGTCGCCATTGGGAGAGGTCGTCGGACATAAAGAACAGACTTATCAGATAGGGCGGCAAGCCGACTGTAAGTTGCAGGTACATATTTATGTTCCGCGCAGTCTGGGCGGTAAGGGATGTTATGACGTTTTCTCGGGAATTGCGGGGGCGCTGCTGGAGCGACAGGACGAATGGATGATTGGGGAGATGACCTGCGGCCAAACCTCTTATAACCGTGACACGAGAACCTTTGGAATGGAATGCTTTATTGAATTGACCACGTTGCTGCAAATAGAGCGATAGAAACTGGTTAAATGGATAACGGAAAGGAATGATTCTGAGAGTGAACGTCATGAGCGTGGCGGACGACGCCGTACTGACCATTGCGGGACAGAAGGTACCGATGGTGGAGAGCATTACCATGCGTGCGCGCCGGCCGATACAACCGGTTAGCGGGTATGGTCTGGTTCAGCCGCAGGCCTATCAAAATTCCACCGCTTCCTATGAGGTAGAGCTTCGCCGGATTCGTCTGCCCATCGGCGAGGGCTTTGACCGGCTGGATTTCTTTTCTCTGGATAATTTCACTGTCGGTATCCAGCGCGACGGGGTGGAAATTGGGTTTACGGGATGCCGCTGGAGCGAGATTGAGGAAACCCTGTCGGGAAACCAGCGGATGCTGCAAAAGGTAATTTTGACTGCGACCGGACGGGAGGTGGCGTAAG
>CABQCM010000025.1 GCA_902462665.1 uncultured Oscillospiraceae bacterium
TGGTCTCGCAGGGGGCGGCCCTCTTTTCGGGGTCAATTGAAGATAATATCCGCTGGGGCAGCCCCGATGCGGACAGTGGGGAGCTATGGGAGGCGGCCCGTACCGCCCAGGCGGCTGAATTTATTGAAGAAAAGCCGGCGGGGATGCAGACCTGGCTCGGCCGGGGAGGAAAAGGGCTGTCGGGCGGGCAGCGTCAACGGCTGACCATCGCCCGTGCGCTCGCGCGCCGCCCGGAGCTTTTGATTCTCGACGACGCGGCCTCGGCTCTCGACTTTGCCACCGACGCGAAATTGCGCAAGGCGCTGGCGGAGCAAAGCGGCCGCATGACGGTTATCACCATCTCTCAGCGCGCTTCGACGGTGCGGTATTGCGACCGCATCCTGGTGCTCGACGAGGGAGGCATGGCGGGTCTGGGGACCCACGACGAGCTGATGGCAACCTGCGGGGAATACCGTGAAATCGTCCTCTCTCAGCAGGACGGCGAATCGGCCTGAGCAGACGCAGCAACGCGTCGGCTCCGACTTGGCCGAATCCAGCGCAAATTCTGATAGAAAGGAACCCCTTTGCATTGCAAAGGCGCGGTGGTTTTCATGAAAAAACAGGCTCTGCCTCAAAAGGGTACCGTTCAAAGGCTGCTTTCCTACGCCGGCAGGGAAAAGCGGCAGCTTATCATCGTGGCGGTCTGCGCTGTGGTGAGCTGTACGCTCGATATCATCCTGCCTTTTTATTTCGGGCGGGCGATTGACCATATGCTCGGCCCCGGCGAAGTGGAATTCACCGATCTTCTCTGGATTGTGGGGCTGCTTGCCGCGCTGAATCTAATTTTGACCGTGTTCGGCCGGTTTATGATCTGGCTGCCTGGGGTGGCGGCCAATCGTATGGTGGGGGCCATCCGGCGGGACGCGTTCGACCGCGTCAGCACCTATCCGCTGTCCTATTTCGACAACCATTCCCACGGCGATACGATCAGCCGGTTTATCAACGACTGCGAGGCGGTCGGCGAGGGATTGGTGCAGGGCATTACCCAGTTGTTTCAGGGGGTAGTGGTGCTCATAGGCAGCCTAGCCTTTATGCTGGCCATGAGCTGGCAGATCACGCTGGTGGTATTGGCTGTCACCTCGCTGACCTTTTTGGTGGCAGGTTCCGTCACCCGCATGTGCAACAAGTATTTTCGCGCCCAGCAGGATTTGATGGGGGAACTGACCGGCGTAACCGAAGAAATGCTCGACGGCCAGCGCACGGTGCGCGCTTTTGGGTATGAGGAGCGCGCGCAACGCCGGTTTGACGATACCAATAAAGAGCTACGGGTGCAGGCCAAATGGGCGCAGTTCGCCTCTGCTCTCGTCAATCCCACCACCCGGTTTGTAGGGCACATTGCCTACATTAGCGTCGGCGTGCTCGGCGGTGTACTGGGCGGACTGTCCGCCGGGGGTATCACCAGCTTTTTGACCTATTCCTCCCGGTTCGCCAGACCCTTTACCGAGTTGACGGCCGTCATGACGCAGCTCCTCGCAGCTCTGGCCGCGGCTGAGCGGATTTTTGCCATGATGGATTTGCCGCCCGAGGAATCCGACGCAGAATTGCCGGAACTGACGGTTTCGGCAGGCGAGGTGACCTTTGACGATGTGTCCTTTTCCTATGTGCCGGAGAAGCCTCTTGTCCAGCATTTTTCGGCCGTTGCCCGTCCGGGAATGCGGGTGGCCATCGTTGGGCCGACCGGCGCGGGAAAGACGACGATGGTAAATCTGCTCATGCGGTTTTATGATGTCGATAAAGGAGCCATTCGTATTGACGGCGTGGATATTCGCTCGGTGACGCGGGATTCCCTTCACCGTCAGTTCGGCATGGTGCTGCAGGAGACCTGGCTGTTTGCCGGCACCATTCGGGATAATATTGCCTACGGCCGGCCGGAGGCTAGCTTCGACGAGGTTGTTGCCGCTGCCAAAGCGGCCCACGCGCATGGCTTTATCCGGCGGCTGCCCCAGGGGTACGATACCGTCATCGCCGACGATGGAGGTAATTTATCGCAGGGGCAAAAGCAACTTTTGACCATTGCGCGGGTGATGCTGCTCGACCCGCCCATTTTAATTCTCGACGAGGCGACCAGTTCGGTCGATACCCTCACGGAGCAGCGGATTCAAAAGGCGTTTCACGCCATGATGCAGGGGCGTACCAGCTTTGTCATTGCCCATCGGCTTTCCACCATCCGGGACGCCGACCTGATTTTATATATGCAAAACGGTCAGATTTTGGAGCAGGGCAATCATGAGGAATTGCTGGCCAAAAAAGGATATTACAGTAAGCTGTATTACAGCCAGTTTGAAGCAACGCGCGGAGCCTGAGCGAGATAGGCGGACAGCGCAGAAAAGATCGCCGCTTCCGGGCGGGGGTCGTTTAACAAAAAGGAGTGTTTCCATGACGCCTGTGACCAAAAACGACCAGTTGAAACTGGAAATTACCGCCATGTCGTCCGACGGGGCGGGAATTGGCCGTACGGGCGGTATGGCGGTGTTTGTGCCCGGTACCGCTGTAGGCGACGTGGCCGAGGTGCAGATTATCAAGGTGACCAAGCGCTACGCCGTGGGCAAGCTGTTGTCTTTGGCAGATGCGTCGCCCGAGAGAATTTCGCCCGATTGCGAGGCATTTCCCCGCTGCGGCGGGTGTGTCTACCGCCACATTTCGTATTCGGAGGAATGCCGCCTTAAACAGGCCCGGGTGGCCGACGCACTGCAGCGCATCGGCGGCCTTTCGCTCGAGCCGGAGCCGATTGTAGCGAGCGAGAAGACGCAGGAATATCGCAACAAGGCGCAGTACCCGGTCGGCCGGAATCCGGATGGGACGTTGGCCATTGGTTTTTACGCCGCACGTAGTCACCGTATCATAGACAGCCGCGGCTGCCGGTTGCAGCCGCAGGCATTTGACGCCGCGCTGGAAACCTTCGCAGAATGGATGGCGCAATACTCCATTGCGCCTTATGAAGAATCCACCGGCCGCGGCGTGGTGCGCGGCCTCTATCTGCGCTGCGCCCCGGCGACCGGGCAGCAGATGGTCTGCGTGGTTACCGCGACGCCGGCTCTGCCTCATGCGCGGGAGCTTTGTCTTAGCCTGCGCGAGCGGGTGGAGGGACTATGCAGTGTGTTACATAACATCCATCCCGAGCAGACCAATCTGACGCTTGGCAAGCGGTTTGTCACCCTGTGGGGGGAGGATGCCATCGAGGATGTGCTGTGCGGCCTACGGTTTCGAATTTCTCCCCGCTCCTTTTATCAGGTCAACAGCCCGCAGGCCGAGCGGCTTTATCGCAAAGCGGCCGAGCTGGCAGCCTTACGCGAGGACGATATTTTGCTGGATCTCTATTGCGGCACGGGCACCATCGGCCTAACCATGGCCGGGCAGGTAAAGCGGGTCGTCGGGGTAGAGGTCGTACCCGACGCGGTGGAGGATGCGCAGCGCAACGCAGCCATCAATGGCATTGATAATGCACAGTTTTTGTGTATGGATGCGTCTCAGGCTGCGCAGAAGCTGGCGGTCGACGGTCTGCGCCCAAGTGTGATTTTACTCGATCCGCCGCGCAAGGGATGTTCTTCGGAGGTAATCGACGTGGCGGCTCGGCAGATGCGGCCTGAACGTATCGTTTATATTTCCTGCGATCCGGCTACGCTGGCTAGGGACGCGGCATTGTTCGCACAGGAAGGGTATGAGCCGGTTCACGCTGTGCCCTTTGATCTCTTCCCGCGCACAGCCCATGTAGAGACGGTTTTACTGCTTTCCCACAAAGATTTCGATGTGAAAGCCATGTAAAGGTGGAATGGAGAAAACAACAATGTTAAAACAGAAATGAATCGACGAATATTCATATTGCTCTTGTTCTGTGGCAAAAGAAGTGGGTTACAGGTTGATAGCGTTGCGAAATATTATGAATAAGATGTTTGAACAGAGTAAAAATATAACCATAATTAAGCTGAAAATTATGGTATTATTCTATAAGCGATCATAAATGCTTTTCTTCCCAGATGCAGATAATTGCCCGCAATGCATGGGTTTTAGAGGGATTAAGTCGGGCAACCTCCAAGACACAGAGCTCAACATGGATAAAATTTATCAAACCCAGAAAAACTACTGATTTTGTCAATTTTAATTGCCTAATATTTTTATGTATAGGAGTATATTGAAATGTATGACATGATTATTATTGGTGCAGGACCGGCCGGTATTAGCGCAGCTATTTATGGGAAAAGCAGAGGAAAAAACGTTTTGGTGCTGGAAAAGAAACAGGTGGGCGGTTTGATTGGAACGGTATCTACCGTTACACACTATACAGCAATCATGAAAGAAGAATCTGGGGATACCTTTGCGGAACGCATGAAGGAACAGGCGCTCGGTGCCGGCGTGGAAATTCGTTATGAAAATGCGATAGAGACAAAGCTGACAGGAGAAATAAAGAAAGTCGTTACGGAGAAAGAAAGTTATGAATCTAAAACCGTAATTTTGGCCAATGGTGGTTCTGGTCGTATGCTGGGTATTCCCGGGGAAAGCCTAAAAGGTGTCAGATTAAACGCCCCAAAAGATGGGTTGCATTATAAAGGGAAAAATGTTTATGTAATCGGCGGAGCGGATGGAGCAGTAAAGGAAGCTCTTTATCTGGCTGAGATAGCAGAAAAGGTAATTATTGTATGTGTGGAAGATGAACTTGCATGTATACAGGAATTCCGAGATAAAGTGGATGCCCATAACAATATCGAAATCATGCCACATTCAAGCCTTACTGCAGTATATGGCAACGAAGCGGTGGAAGAGCTTGAATTTACGGATAACAAAACAGGGATAAAGCAGATTATAAAAGACGCAGAGTGCGGAGTATTTGTATATGTGGGGATTGTCCCGAATACGCAGATGTACACAGAATTGAAGTTGGATAACGGCTATATTCCGGTTGATGACTCCATGCAAACGGAAATCCCGGGTGTATTTGCAGCAGGAGATATCTGTGTGAAAAAAGTGAGACAGGTGGCTACAGCAGTTGCCGACGGCGCAATTGCCGGTATTCAGGCAGCGGCTATGTGCTGATATTATGGAAAAAGATTAGGGATGCGTCTAACCTATACTGAAGTTGGTTAGCCAAATTCATCTGGTGGAGAAATGAAAGGAAAGCTTTGTGGAAAACAAATAATACCATTGAATGCGTGGCGTTATTGAAGAAACGTTAATAAAAAGGTAGAAAAGGAGGTGTTTTAATCTGCATACATATTTGCATAAGTATTCTGAGGAATATAAACAAGATATCTTGATTCGAATAACCAAATTTTTTGAATACCATTTCGGGTTGGATTCCAGTAGCACAAGAAACACAATTGATGCTAATATGGCAGAACAGAATCTAAAAGACTGGACTTCAGGTGATAACGAGCTTTTTGTTATTCTTTTTGAGGGGAAAAGTGTTGGCTTTTTGAGAATTGGATATCGAGGGGGAAATGTTGCTTGGATAGAAGATGTCTTTGTGGACGAAGACTATCGTAATAAAGGGATAGCAACAAACAGCATTCTTCAAGCGGAAGAAATTATCAAGTCTCATTTGCCTTATAACGCCGTTTGCTTTGATGTTGTGCCTAACAATATGGAGGCTTTGAAGCTATATCACAAATTAGGATATGATACATTAAGCCTTCTAACGGTTCGTAAAGAACTCAAGCACTGCAACAGGGGACGAAATGAAACTATATTGGGGCTGAAGTTTAAGTTATAAATGGCGACATTTTCATGTTTTAAAGGTTGAAAAGGCGATTTGTCTTACCGCTGGCATTGCTATAATTTGACCGCACCAATCGTAGCTGGACGGAAGAACCTCCACAGAGAATGGAACTGCCGGAGATGGATACACTATCATAGCGTACTTATCTCATCCGGGTGACGATGTCTCCCGGCGGTTTCGGAGGATGTCATGACAAAGTCCAATCAGTGGTCCAGCAAAACCGGCTTTATTTTGGCTACAACCGGCTCGGCTGTGGGGTTGGGGAATCTGTGGAAATTCCCTTACTTAATGGGGAAAAACGGGGGATTTTTCTTTTTGTTGGCCTATTTGGTGATTTTGTTTGCCTTGGGGCTGCCTTTGATGATTGCGGAAATATCGCTGGGGCGCAAAACCGGAAAGAATCCGGTATACGCTTGGGCCGAAGTGCATCCGCGTGCCAAGATTGTCGGGATTCTGGGTGTGCTGGCAACCTTTCTGGTGCTGTCTTATTATGGTGTGGTCAGCGGATGGATTCTAAAATATTTTTTCAGCTATCTCACCTCTCTGCAGCCTCCCGCCGATTTTGACGCATTTATTTCACAACCAGGGGAACCGCTTGTGTGGCAGCTGCTTTTTGTAGGTCTGACCGCGTTCATTTGCTTGTTCGGCATCCGGGGAATTGAGCGTACCAGCAAAATTATGATGCCCGCTTTGTTTGTCCTGCTTGTCGTCATTTTGGTGCGCTCGCTCACCTTGCCCGGCGGTGGGGAAGGTATTGCTTTTATCTTTTTGCCGCAGGGCTCCTCCTTTCAGCTTTCCTCGGTCAGCGCAGCTTTGGGGCAGGCCTTTTATTCTCTCAGTCTATGCATGGGCGTGATGGTGGCCTACGGCAGCTATCTCGACCGGAAAATCAACATTCCAGCCAGCAGCTTGGCGGTCGCGGGGCTGGATACGTTCATTGCCATGCTGGCGGGGATGGCTGTTTTTCCAGCGGTCTTTTCTTTTGGATTGGAACCGGGGCAAGGCCCGGGGCTGATTTTTGGGACCCTGCCCGCAGTTTTTTCTTCCTTCGGAGGAGGCGGGCTGTTTGGAATGTTGTTTTTTTGCTGCTGTTCTTTGCGGCGGTGACCAGCGCCATTGCCATGCTTGAGGTGACCGCATTTTTTGTCATGGAACAGTGGGGGCTTCGACGCCGGACCGCGGTGCTGCTCAGCGCACTGGCCTCCTTTTTGTTGGGCGTTCCCTGTTCGCTTTCTTTTGGCCCATGGACTGGGGGGACGTTGTTTGGACATACCTTTTACGACTGGATCGTGCTGATCGTGGACAATTTGTTACTGCCGGTCGGAGGGCTTTTGCTTTGTTATTTTATCGGATGGCGGTGGAAGCCCCGCCTGCTGGTGCGGGAGGTTGAGCGCGAGGGTGTGCGCTTTCGATGGTCTGGCTTGTGGGTATTTTGCATTCGTATTTTGGCGCCGGTGCTCATTCTGATTGTCACCGTCAGCGGCTTTGTGTCCATCTATCAGATGATAGCCGGAGGATAAAAAGTCTGTTCACAATTTGTTTACAATTTTTTGGTATACTAAAAACCAATTTTTCACCAAGGAATGACTTGAGCGGATGAGGTGAAAAACGTTCCTGATATCGCTCCCCCTCTGGGGGAGCCGGTACCATAGATTAACATAGGGAGAGAAGCGCAATGAGCATTCGAGTTGGCATTTTGGGATACGGTAACCTAGGGCGCGGAGTGGAATGTGCCATCCGTCAGAATCCGGACATGGAGCTTGCGGCCGTCTTTACCCGCCGCGCGCCGGAATCGGTGCGGATTTTGACCACGGGAGCCAAGGTGCTGCCGGTGTCCGAGGTGGCGGCGATGAAGGGGGAAATCGATGTCATGGTCCTCTGCGGAGGCAGCGCGACCGATTTGCCCGAGCAGACTCCCGAACTGGCTCGGGATTTCCATGTGATTGACAGCTTCGACACTCATGCCAAAATTCCGGAGCATTTTGCCGCGGTGGACGCCGCCGCCAGAGAAGGCGGCCATGTGGCCATGATTTCGGTGGGGTGGGATCCCGGCCTTTTCTCCCTCAACCGTCTATATGCCAGCGCCATTTTACCCGACGGCTTTCATGAAACCTTCTGGGGCAAGGGGGTCAGCCAGGGACATTCGGATGCGGTGCGTCGCATTGATGGCGTGAAAGACGCCCGTCAGTATACCATCCCCATCGACAGCGCCCTTGATGCGGTGCGCGCCGGGGGGGATCCCGGTCTGACCACCCGTCAGAAGCATCTGCGCGAGTGCTTTGTTGTGGCCGAGGAGGGGGCTGACACCGCCCGCATTGAACGGGAAATTAAGACGATGCCCAATTATTTCGCCGATTATGACACCGTGGTGCATTTTATCAGCGAGGAGGAGCTTTTGCGGGATCACAGCGGTCTGCCGCATGGCGGACTGGTCATCCGCAGCGGCAAAACCGGCTGGGAAGGGGAGCACAATCATATTATTGAGTACAAACTCCAGCTCGATTCCAACCCCGAGTTTACAGCCAGCGTGCTGATTGCGTACGCCCGCGCGGCCTGCCGTATGGCGGCTGAGGGTCAGACCGGCTGCAAGACGGTATTTGATGTGCCTCCCGCCTATCTCAGCGCAAAGAGCGCGTCCGAGCTTCGCAAAGAACTGCTGTAATCCGGCGGCGCGCGGACAAAAGAAAAAGCGATCTTTCGCCCCGGGTGATTTCGCTCGGGGCGAAAATGAAGTCGTAGGGGGAACTTTAGTATGTCCATGGAGCGGGCAAAAGAGCATTTGAAAACATATGAGCTGGAGGGCAAAATTCGAGTTTTTACGGTTTCGAGCGCGACGGTGGAGCTTGCCGCCCAGGCGCTTGGATGTGAGGAGTGCCGCATTGCCAAAACGCTGTCCTTTGACCAAAACGGCGATACTGTGCTGGTGGTGGCTGCGGGAGACGCTAAGGTGGACAACGCCCGGTACAAGGCCGCTTTCGGTTGCAAAGCGCGCATGGTGCCTGCCGCTGAGGTAGAGCAGCGCGTAGGCCACGCGGTAGGCGGAGTATGCCCGTTTGGCGTGCGCGAGGGAGTGCGGGTCTATCTCGATGAGTCGTTGCGGCGGTTTGACGTCGTTTATCCCGCCTGCGGCACAGCCGACAGCGCGGTGGAGCTGACTTTGGAGGAATTGGAACGTTCTTCCGGCAGTGTTGGCTGGCTGGACGTCTGCAAGGGCTGGCGGGAGGATGACTGAGCGGCTGCGTTGTATCGCTCTTTGCAAGGCCATTCGGCGTTTGTGTTCCAGCGGAAGGGCTGCCGCAAAAAAATTGTGGCGGCCCCTTGACAAAAGCGGGAACGGCTGGTAAAATACAACTACAACAAAGCAGAGCTTCCCGCTCTCACCATACAGACCTTGATTCTCGTATGGTCAATATCGTTTGCTTCGCCAGTAGGCGGGGCTGATATTGTGCGGATGGGTTGTTCCATCCGTTTTTTTGTTGCAACTATCGTGCGCGTTTCGGTTTCGGCCGGGGCCCGCGCCAATCGTGGAGGTGCTTACCCATTAGTAACAAAGGACTTTCCATCAATGAGGAGATTCGCGACCGTGAGGTGCGTCTCATCGGTGAGAATGGCGACCAGCTTGGCATCGTGTCGTCGCATCAGGCGCTGCAGATGGCGTATGACCGCGATCTCGATCTGGTGAAAATCGCTCCTCAGGCCACGCCGCCGGTCTGCAAGATTATGGACTACGGCAAATACCGCTTTGAACAGGCCAAGCGGGAAAAGGAAGCCCGCAAGAACCAGCATACCGTCGAGATTAAGGA